>CACWOA010000098.1 GCA_902762395.1 uncultured Ruminococcus sp. | reverse complement strand
GATGATGACATAGTTGCCGTAACCGCCCGCATTGTAGGCACTGGTGACAACTTTACCGCCGTTGGAGGCAATGATCTTCGCGCCGCTGGGCGCGCCGATATCAATGCCCTTGTGATAGCTGCTGATTTTCTTGCCGTTGAGGGTATAGGTGCGGTAGCCAAAGGGAGAGGTAATTCTCTTGTAGCCGGGCGTGGGCCACGCAAACGAACCGCCCACATACGCAGTGTTCTGCGAGTTGGAGGTGTTTTTGCTCACCAGCGCGTCAAGTGCCGCTCGCGCCTGCGCCATCTGCAGGTCGATTTCCGCCTGCTTTTTCTTGTAGGCTTCCTCGTCCGCTTTTATCTGCTTCATCAGATCTTCGGCTTCCTTCTGCTGCGCGTCGAGTTCGGTTTTCTTGGCTGCCAGCTCGGTCTTTTGCGCGTTGATCTGCTTTTTATGCTCCTCGACCTGCGCTTTTTTATCCTGATAGCCTTCCTTGTCGCTGGTCAGCTCGTCAATGAGTCCCTGATCGTACTTCGCCATGGCTTCGAGATACACGCTGTTGGAAATGAACTCCTGCAAGCTTCCCGAACACAGCAGCAATTCCAGACCGCCGGTCATATCGCCGGAGACATAGATCGCCTTCATGCGCTCCTTAAACTTTTCCTTGCTCTCCTCGATCTCCTGATCCTTGGCGGCGATCTCGTCCTCGATCTCCTGGATCTCCGCGTTGGCGGCATTGATCTGGTTGTTTACCGTAGCGATCTGGGTCTGGAGATTTTCCACCAGCTCATTGACAAGGTCGAGCTGCTCCTGCGCCGCCGCTTTGCTCTTTTTGAGGGCGGACAGCTTGCTGGAAATATTTTTCTGCTGGCTTTCCAGCTGTGCCTGCTTGTTTTTCAGCTCTGAAGCAGTAGCGGCCGAAGCGGTCACGCCGACCTCACTGCCGGAGGGCATCATTTCGACTGCCAAAGCAAAGACCGACAGCACCACAATGATGCTGACAATCACTTTCGCGGCCGAAAGTCTGACATGTTTTTCTGTTACGGTTGAATCAATCACCGCTGACACCTCCATCATCTTTCAGATATTTACCGATTGAGAACAAGCTTCCCAGCGCGCCCGAAAGCACACCGCTGCCTACAAAGGCGAGCAGCAGCCACCAGATCATCGACATATAGGGAAGCGCTCCCGCGGACATAATAGATGAAATCGCGGATGTCGCCGCCGAGTAGATATAGGACACCAGGGCAAACGAAAGAATGCCCGCCGTGAGTCCTATCACAATGCCCTCCACAAGGAACGGCATTCGTATAAACCAATCGGTGGCGCCCACCGACTTCATGATCGAAATTTCGAGCTTGCGCACCATCATCGTCAGCTTGATGGTGTTGGTAATGATGAAGAGCGAAACCACCAGCAGCAGTCCCACAATCCACACGCCCACCACCGTGACGGTCTTGTTGATGCCCATCAGCTTTTCGGCATATTTGCGGTTGTCCCTGACGGTGTAGACCACATCGAGATTTTTGAGCTGCTGCACCGTGGTTTCATACCGCGTGGGGTCCTTGAAACCGACGCGGAAGGCGTCAGGCAGGATGTTGGCCGTATCGCCGAGAGAATCTATGATTCTCAGCTTTTCGTCAAACCGGTCGAGAAGCGACTGGAAGCCCTCCTCCTTGGAAATGAATTCAATATTGTTCTCGTCCACATTGTCCACGCTGAGAATCTGGTTGCGCACATCGCTGACGGTATAGGAGGCGTCGCTGCCGCTCACGGTGCTGTTGAGAAACACCATGACCACATTCTGGTCTTGCAGCCACTTCATGGCGTGCGAGATGTTGACCGACACCAGCACGGCGCTGCCCATCAGCACCAGACAGCAAACCAATACGCCCACCGAAGCGAGCGTCATCAGGCGGTTCGCCCAGGCGTTGCGCAGACCTTCGCGAACCAGGTATTTGAAATTATTAAACATAGTAATCGACCTCCGGGCCGCTGTCCGCCACCAACTCGCCGTTTTGTATCTCGATGATACGGCGGCGGAACTTTCTGACCAGCGCATGCTCGTGAGTGACCATCAGAATCGTCGTGCCGTTGTTGCGGTTGATCTGATTGAGCATATCCACGATTTCAAAGCTCATGCGCGGGTCCACGTTGCCTGTCGGCTCGTCCGCGATAATCAGCGCGGGATTATTGATAAGGGCGCGCGCCAGACCGACGCGCTGCTGCTCACCGCCCGAAAGCTCGTTGGGGAAGCACTTGGATTTTTCCGCGAGTCCCACATGCGCCAGCACATACGGCACCTTTTTGCGGATCGCCTTGGTACTCGCGCCTGTCACGCGCATGGCAAACGCCACATTGTCAAACACCGTCATATTGGGAATCAGGCGGAAATCCTGAAACACCATGCCTAAGGTGCGTCTGTAATACGGAATATCTCTGTGTTTCAGCGTCGAAAGGCGGGTATTGTTGACAATCACCTCGCCGCTGTTGGGCGTTTCTTCGCGCATGAGAATCTTGAGAAGCGTGGACTTGCCCGCGCCGGAAGAACCGACGATAAACACAAATTCGCCTTCGTTGACTCTCAGATTCAGATCGCGCAGAGCCTTGGTTCCGTTGTCATAGGTCTTATATACATTGCGAAATTCTATCAAACCTTTAATTTCACTCCTTCATTGCTATAACAGGCTCTCTTTTTTTTACAGAAACATTATAAACCATCCGGAATTAGCAAGTGTTACAAAAGTGTAACGAATCTTATGAAAATATTTCTTTAAAAAAACGAAGTAATATGGTAAAATGATATCGTTATTCATTTAACGAATTTCAAACGAAGAAAAGGAGAGATTCGATGTTCAAAATCGGCAGAAACGATCCCTGCTGGTGCGGCAGCGGCAAAAAATACAAAAAATGCCACATCGACTTCGACCGTAAGATTCACGACTTTGCGGCGGCGGGCGCGGATGTGCCCCCGCATGAGCTTCTCAAAACTCCGGCGCAGATCGAAAAAATCAAGGAAAGCGCCAAAATCAATATCGCCGTACTCGACTATGTGGCCGCGCATATCAAAGAAGGCGTGACCACCGAAGAGATCGACCAGTGGGTGTATGAACAGACCGTGCGGCGCGGCGGCATTCCCGCCCCGCTCAATTATGAGGGCTACCCCAAAAGCGTCTGCACCTCCATTGACAATGTGGTGTGCCACGGCATTCCCTCTCCCGACCGCGTGCTGAAAGAGGGCGACATCATCAATGTGGACTGCTCCACGATCCTGAACGGTTACTTTTCCGATTCTTCCCGTATGTTCTGCATCGGTGAGGTTTCCCCCGAAAAGAAGCGTCTCGTGGAGGTCACCAGGCAAAGCCTTGCCGTTGGTCTGGAGCAAGTCAAGCCATGGGGCTTTTTAGGCGATATGGGCAACGCCATCAACCAATTCGCCATCGAAAACGGCTACAGCGTTGTACGGGACATCGGGGGACACGGCATCGGTCTGGAATTCCACGAGGACCCGTGGGTTAGCTATGTCTCACTGCCCGGCACCGAAATGCTGATGGTACCCGGTCTGGTCTTTACCATCGAGCCGATGATCAACATGGGTTCTTACGAAATCTATGAGGACGAGGACGACGGCTGGACCATCTACACCGCCGACGGCAAGCCCTCCGCCCAGTGGGAAATACAGGTTGCCGTGACCGAAGACGGCTACGAGATCATTTCTTACTGACTTTTTCCATATGATTCCATACGCGCACACATACTGATTCCCGGATGACAGAGGCTTTCTCCGCATCCGGGAATGTTTTGTTGGTCTGACCGGAGGGATTACCAGTCGTGATGCACCGCATAGCTGTCGAGTGTGAGTTTGTCCATGGTGTAGCCCTGCGAATAGATGTACTCGATAATGGCGGGAAGCGTATCCACCGTGGTGCGCTTGGACGCGCCTGTGTCATGCATCAGGATATCCGGCTTGCGGTATTTATTCAGCCGCGCCTGCACATTGGCCAGCAGCTTTTCCGGCGCGAGATTGGTGGCGACCGCGTCGCCGCTGTCCACATTCCAGTCGTGATAGACATAGCCTCTGGCGGGGACGCTCTTTTTGAGGGTTTTCATGATGTCGCGGCAATAGTAATTGCTCACCGTGTTGCTCGAACCGCCGGGGAATCGGATGATTTTGGAGCGTACTCCCGTAACGGAATAAACATAATTGCTGATTTGCGCAATCTCGTTGAAAAACGCTTTCTCGCTGCGATAGATCTTTTTGTAATCGTGCGTATAGGTATGCAGCGCGATGGTATGTCCCCGATCCACAATCGCCTTGTACTTGTCCGCCATATCCTTGTGATAGATGACGAAGAAGGTTGCCTTCACGTCGTAATAATCCAGAATATCCAGAATTTCCTCGGTGTATTCCGAGGGACCGTCATCAAAGGTCAGGTAGGCGACGCGATCCTCTTTGGGCGGGGTGAAGTTGATATAATGGTCATTGGGAAGCACCAGCACCTCTTTTTCGGGTTGGGTGGGCTGGGTGGGAACCGTTTCCGGCTCCGCCGCAGTTGTTTCCGGTTCTGTCGCGGTGTTTTTTTCTTCCGTCGTAGAAGTGTCTTTTTCCGTCGTAGAAGTGGCGTTTGTCGTCGCGGAAGTGGCGTTTGTCGTCGCGGAAGTGGCGTTTGTCGTCGCGGAAGTAGCGTTTGTCGTCGCGGCAGATGCATTTTCCGTGGAAGAAGCGCTGTCCTTCTCCGACGGGGCGGCTTGTCTGGGACGCAGCTCATACACATCGGCAGCGCTGACCATTCTGTAGCGAAGCCCTTCGCTTTCTTTGAGCGCCGACCGCCGCACGGTGCCGCGCCCGTCTGCACGGTCGCTCTGTGAAACCGAAACGTCAGCCGTCAGCCCGCTGACATTTCGCCGCACCGCCGCCAGCGACACGGAGAAGCAGCCGATCAGAAACGCCACCGTCAGCACCATCGGAATATACAGATAAACGCCGGCTTCCTGTTTTTTCTCGTCCAAATCAAGTCCACCCCCCCTTTTTGTTAATGTGAAATGTGAAATTAAGCGCGCAGCGCTCATTTTCTATTATCTATTCTTTATTATCTATTATCTTAGCGAACGAATGTGAGCGCTGTTCTATTATCTATTCTTTATTATCTATTATCTTAGCGAACGAATGTGAGCGCTGTTACCAGCCATGTCGGATGGGCTTGGAATCCTCGGTGATGGCCTCCATCTCATAGCCCTGCGAGCGGATGTACTCGATAATGCTCGGCAGTGCTTCCACGGTGGTCTGCTTCATCCTGCCGGTGTCGTGCATGAGGACATCCACCTGACGGTAGGAGGTCAGATTTTTCTTGACGTTTTTGAGAAGCACTTCCACATCACGGTTGTTGCCCGACGCGTCGGTGCTGTCCACATTCCAGTCATGATAGATGTAACCTCTTTCCAATACATCCGGCTTGAGCTTCTTCATAATATCCTTGCAGTATTTGTTGCTGATGGTGTTGCTGGAACCGCCGGGGAACCGCATAATACGGGAATCCACTCCCGTCACCGACTGCACATAGTCGTGAATCTGCTGCAAATCGTCAAAAAACGCATCCTCGCTCTTGTAAATCTTGCGGTAGCTGTGGGTATAGCTGTGCAGCGCGATGGTATGTCCGCGATTGACGATCTCCTTGTACTCGCTCTCCATACCCTTATGGTAAATCACAAAAAACGTGGCTTTGACATTATATTTGTCCAGAATATCGAGAATTTTGCGGGTATTCTCCGACGGACCGTCATCAAACGTCAGATAAGCGATGCGCCGCTTGCTGTTCTCGTTATTTTCCGCGGCAGTGGTCGTCGTGGTCTTCGGGGCAGTGGTCGTCGTGGTTTCCGTCGCCTCGGTTGTGGTCGTTGTTGTGGTTTTTTTCCGGGTGGTCGTAACAGTGGTGGCGACCGCGGGCAGTGTCGCCTCCTCAGAGGAAGCGTCCTCCCGACCGGACAGCGCGGAGGTGGTCTCCGTGATATTTCTTGTCACCACATAATACTTCTTTCCGTTGCCGCCTTCCACTTCCACAAAGGAATATTCTCCCCTTGACGTCAGATCAAACGCCGACACCTTTTCCATGGTATAATCCGCTTTGTCTTTTTCGGTCATGTTGGCAAGCGCCACACCAAAAATGATAAACAGCACAATAAATGTGAGAATCACCGGGACGGATTCATACTTCATCTCGTTCTTTTTCCTTTTCTTCATGCTTGATTCACCTTTCATTCACCGCTATCCTCGATAGCTCACTATCTCGATAGCCCGCTATCTTTCTATATTGTTTATATCATAGCACACATTTGTAAAAAAATAAATACTAAAATCAATTTTTTTACTATTTGTTATTTTTTTCTTTTCCGTTTTTACGGCACTAAAACACACATATATAAAAACATTTGACAAATCGCGTTATAAACGCTATAATAAATAAAATTATGTACTAAAAACTTCATTCCGACACATCATCCGCACAGGGAGGCAGCTACCAATTTATGAAACCAACCTATAACAGACGAAACGGCACATTGGAGCTATGGCGCTTTCTTTTCAGTTTGTATATTCTTCTCTTTCACATTGAAAAAACCTTTTTTTATAAAGGTCTTGACAGCAGCCGCCTCGATGTCTCGCTCTGCGTACACGGCGCCATCGGCGTGGAATTTTTCTTTCTTCTCACGGGAATCTTCCTGGCGCAAAGCGTGCGGAAAGAGCTGACCGCTCCTACCTCCGCCGTGAACCTTGGCGACAGCACGCTGCGCTATCTGGGCAAAAAAATCAGGGGCGTCTTTTCCTGTCACCTGATCGCGTTCGCTGTTATTTTTACGGTCACGGTATGGAGCGAAAGAATGCGGTGGCTTGCCGCCGCAAGGCTGTTGATCGATTCGCTCCCCGATCTGCTGCTGGTGCAATGGTCGGGCATTCCCTCCCCCAACCTCAACGGCGTGGAGTGGTATCTTTCCACCATGCTCATCAGTTGCGCCGTCATCTATCCGCTCTGCCGCCGATTCCCCTCGTTTTTCGGCAAAGTCGCGGCGCCTGTCGGAGGGTGCGTTATCATCGGCTACGGGATTTGCCGAGATACTGCTGGGCGTGTTTATCTGCGAGATATGCATGGATTATCTGATGCCCCTGCGCGATCGGCTGCGCCGCCGCACAAAGGCGCTGCTGACACTCACCGAATGGGGCGCTTACGAGTACGCCACCCTTTTTGTATTTTTCACCTTTCCCTGGGAGGGCGAATTTGTGGCGCTGATGTCCATTATGCTCGCCGTCACGCTCTCCTACAGCGGTCTGACCTATACCGCCGCACTCTTTAACCGTTCGTTTGTCTACTTGCTCGGTCGGTACAGTCTGGCAATTTATCTCTCTCAAAAAAGCGCCCTCCTATTGATACAGACACTGAAGGAACAATCTGTGATAGCGCCCGATCACATGACGCTCACGTTGGCGACACTATCCGCCACGGTTGCTTTTACCGTCGTGACGATCATCGGCGGCAGACTGCTCGACAAGCTGCTTTTCAAAGACAACCGTCCCGCTCCGCCCCGCCCGGTCATCAGCGCATGATCTTCCCATGATGTAAGAATATTCCAAAAACAGCGGCGGAATGCCTGACTTTGCACATCAGGCGTTCCGCTGCCGTTTTCTTACCATTACGATTCTATCTTCTCACCGAAACGCCGTTTTCGGCAAGGTAATGCTTGAGATCGGGTATAGACAGCTCTTTGAAGTGGAAGAGTGACGCCGCCAGCGCCGCGTCCGCCTTGCCTTCGGTCAGCGCGTCGAGAAAATGCCGCTTCTCCCCCGCGCCGCCCGAAGCGATGACAGGAATGCCGACACTCTCGCTGACCGCGCGGGTCAGCTCTATATCATAGCCGGATTTTTGTCCGTCGCAGTCCATGCTGGTGAGAAGTATCTCGCCCGCGCCGCGCTTTTCCGCCTCGACCGCCCATTCCACCGCGTCGATGCCCATATCCACACGACCGCCGTTTTTGTAAATCGTCCAGCCGCTGCCGTCGGCTCTGCGCTTGGCGTCGATCGCGACCACCACGCACTGGCTGCCGAATTTATACGCCGCTTCGGAAATCAGCTCGGGACGCAGAATCGCCGCCGAATTGACCGACACCTTGTCCGCGCCCGCCCGCAGCAGCGCGGTAAAATCCTCCACCTTGCGGATGCCGCCGCCCACGGTAAAGGGAATGAACACCGTCTCCGCCACACGCCGCACCATGTCAATGACAATGCTCCGGTCGTCCGAAGACGCGGTAATGTCTAAAAACACCAGTTCGTCGGCTCCCTGCCGGTCATAGGCGGCCGCACATTCCACCGGGTCGCCCGCGTCACGCAGATCGACGAAGCTCACACCTTTGACCACCCTGCCGTCCTTTACGTCGAGACAGGGGATAATTCTCTTGGCAAACACGGTTACTGTTCCCCCTTTCGCTGCGTCAGACCCGCAAAATTGCGCAGCATTTGCAGACCGACCGCGCCGCTTTTTTCCGGATGGAACTGCGTAGCAAAAACATTGTCCCGCCACGCCGCCGCATGAAACGGCACGCCGTATTCCGCCACCGCCGCCACGTCGCTTTCATTGTCGGCGGTCAGGTAATAGCTATGGACAAAATACACATAGGGATTCTCCGGCAGCCCCTGAAAAAGCGGACAATCCTTGTTGCAGACAATGGAATTCCAGCCGATATGGGGAATTTTCAGCCCCCTGTCGGACGGGAAGCGCCTGACCTGTCCCTTCATCACGGACAGCCCTTCCACGCTGGGGGATTCCTCGCTGCTGTCAAACAAAATCTGAAGTCCGAGACAGATGCCGAGAAACGGCTTGCCGCTGCGGACAAAGGAGCGCACCGCCTCTATCGGACCGCCGCGCAGATGCGCCATCGCGTCACCAAAGGAACCGACCCCCGGCAGAATCGCGCCATCGGCTGACAGAATCTCCGCCGGGTCGGAAGTTACCTGAGTAGGACAGCCAATGTAATCCAGCGCCTTTTGCACGCTGAGAAGATTGCCTGCGCCGTAGTCTATGATTGCAACCAAATTTTCTCCTCCTGTTCAGATTGTCCCGTTATTCGCTAACGGCTAATCGCTAACCGCTAACGGCTAAATTTCTTAAGAATGATGTTGTCGATCACCTTGTCGCTCGACAGACCCTCGGAGGAATCAAAGTTGTCCCTCACAAACTGGTAGGTCTTTTCGATGTCAAAGTCATTCTGCAATATTGCCATCGCCACCTCGTCAAAGGTCTTGCAGATCTTGCCGGGGGCAAATTCGTCGATGGTTCTGTGAACGCCGCGCGTCAGCTCGTATTCCTCCTTGTCAAACACAAAGAAGATGATGGGCTTGCGGTGCAGCGAGAATTCGTAGATATTGGACGAATAATCGGTAATCAGAATATCCGTCACATAAAACAGTTCGTTGATGTCGGGGAAATCGGAAAAATCGATGATTCTGTCCGCATAGGCGGGGTCGATCGGCACAGGCGCCTTGATGAAGGGATGCTGCTTGATGAGGAAGAGGTATTCGTCCCCGCACATCTCATAAATGCCCTGCCATTCGATGATATCGTAGGGATAGTAGGACGTTCTCTGGCTCGCGCCGCGGAACGTGGGCGCGAAGAGAATGATTTTCTTGTGGGCGAAATCAGGATGTTCCTCATAAAATTTCGCGCGGAAGTTCTCCACACGTTCGGGAGCGAGATAATTGTCCAGCCGCATAAGACCGTAGGGCAGGCAGTTCTCCCGGTCAATGCCGAACACCTCGGCATACACGTCCCGCAGCGATTCACCGCCCACAATCGCGTAATCGTACTGTCTGTGGCAGCAGTGGAAGGGCTTGGGGGTTCCCTTGGTGCCGAAGCGCGCATAGCCCACCGACTTGAAGCCGACGCCCGCGTGCCACACCTGAATGAGCTTCGTTCTGGGGTTGACCTTGACATTGTTGAAGAAGGGGCAGTAGTCGTCCACAAAGATGTAGTCCTGCCGCGCCGTAATAAACGCCAGCCGCAGCCAGATCAGCAGAATTTTGAAGCGGTTGACGGCGAGCGTCTTTTTGAACCAGTAGGACATTTTGAGCGTTTTCTTATCCAGCCCTCTCTCCCTGATGCGGTCGTCGAGCGCTTTCAGATTGCCCGTAATAGGCGCTCTCGTCTCCGACATGAGAAGCACGCGGGTACCGTTTTTTGGGGTCAGATGGGACACAATCTGATAAATGCCGTTGATGACGCACTCCAGAAACCAGATCAGACGCTTCTTCTGACGCGCCCAGAAATGGGGAGACTCGATGTGAAAATACCGCTTGCGGGGATGGTTGGTCTTGACCATATAGGTGCAGGTAAAGGAGCAAACCAGTTCCTCCTTCTTGGCAACGGCGGCAAAGGTGAAAAGATAGGCGTAGTTGGTGCCGGAATAGCGGTACACCTTGTCCATGTCCTTCAAGGAATACCCCACTTCAAAGGTGATGGGAATATGCAGCCATTCACGCGGCGGGGAAGGCTTTTCCTCCCCTTCCTCCGCGCCGTCCGACCACGCGGCGCGCTGCTTTTCATATTCGTCCCGCTGCGCCTCATAATACTCGTTTTTATATTTGACAAACCAGGCGCCGTTGTCGAGCATCTTCTGATGCCCTAAATTGGTAATGTTCAGCACGAGTTCATTGGTCGAAGGGTCAAACGCGTCCACGGGATAAACATATCGGTCAAGGTCGCTTGCAACGGCAAACTGACGCTTTTCCAGATCGGGTCCCTGCAGCTTTACATGAAGATAGATATTATGCCAATAGATTCCAATGATTTGGATTTTACAATCGCACATCAACACAAACACATCCTACTGTCAATTCATCACAAACACAATTCGTATTACTTCTTGAGATTGGCGGCCACCTCTTTATCGCCAAAGCCGAAAATCTGCTCCACCTCGTGATACTGCACCAGTCCGTGAAACAGATACAGATCCTCCGGCGTCGTGACCTTGATATTGCCGCGGTTGCCCTTCACCATGACCACCTCACGACCGAGGCTCTTCATCAGGGAACAGGTATCTACAATGCCCTCATAGGAAGGATTGACCGCCCGCACCTTCCGGTGCGCTTCAAACACATCCCCCAAATAGAAGCACTGGGGCGCCTGCGCGGTGAAGAAATGCTCGCGCGGCGGCACATCTTCGATGGTCACACCGTCGGTGCTGACGACAGGGGTTTCAAAGAGCGGCGTGCAGGTTATCGCCGAACCGTGTTCCCTGACGCAGGCGATATCCGCGTTAATCACCTCGACCGTCACATGGGGACGCACGCCGTCGTGAATCAGCACAATGTCGTCGGCGCTGTTTTCGTCATACGCCAGACGAACCGCCTGAAAAATGGAGTCCTGTCCGCTGGTGCCGCCCGGGACAATGCCCGCCACCTTGGTGATACGGAACTTGTCGATCAGCCGTTTCAGACGGGGGATATATTCCTCCTTGCAGGCGATGTAAATCTTGTCAATGGCTTCGTGTTCCTCAAAAATATCCAGCGTATGAATGATGATGGGCTTTCCCGCCACCTCTAAGAACTGCTTGGGCAGTCCGGAACCCATGCGCGCCCCGCTGCCGCCCGCAAAAATAATCGCGATATTCTGGCTCATGGCGTTTATATTCTCCCTTCGCTTTTCTCGATTTCCAAAAAGTGCAGGGTTCTCGCAAAGCCCTGCTCCACGGTATAACGCGGCTTCCAGCCCAGTGAGCGAAGCCGTGCGCTGCTGAGAATACCCGCTGTAAAGGGGGCGGTGCCCTTAGTGCCGCCTTCGGGAATGTCAAAGACCAGCCGGAGCTTGTCCTCCGGATGCATCTTCACCAGCAGCTCCGCCAGCTCCCGGATGGAAACCTTGCCGTTTTCGTCACCGATATTGCACACCACATCTTCCGCGTTGAGAAGCGTGCGGAAGAGTCCGTCCATCGCGTCGCTGATATAGGTGTAGGTGCGCACCGCCGTGCCTTCGCTTTTGAGGACAATATTCTCCTTGTTCAGCACATTGCGCAGGAAATCCGCCTGCACCCTGCCGTCGTAAATCGACATGAACGGACCGTAGGTATGCGCCAGACGGGCAATCTTCGCATTCACGCCGTACTCCGCGCGGAAGGAAACGCACATCGTTTCCGCCGCCTTTTTCCCCTCGGGATAGCAGGAACGGGGATTGAGCGGATCGACAAAGCCGTAGGTGTCCTCATAAAAGAATTCCTGGTCGGGGGCGGGCTGCCCGTAGATTTCACGGGAGGAGATGTAAAGATAGCCCTGTGCGCCCTTCTCCTTCGCCAGCATCAGTGTGTAAAAGGTTCCCAGCGTATTGGCGGCGACCGTCTCCACCGGCTGATCCTTCATAATGAGAGGACTCGCCGGACTCGCGGCGTGAATGATATAATCCACGGGCTGCTCAATGGCAAAGGGCCGCGTCACATCGTGAAGCACCACGGTAAAATCCTCGCGGCGTCTGAATTCCTCCGGCAGCTTCTTCTCATTGCGCACCACAGCGATGACTTTTATGCCGAAAGCCTTCGCGTCATTGAGCCGCAGCAGCGTACCCACGGCATAGGTGCCGATCATGCCCGACGCGCCTGTCACCAGCACGCTTTTGCCGCGCAGCTTTTCCCAGCGGATGTCGCTGTCTATGATCGTGTCTAAATCCTGTGAAAATACCGGATTCATCACACACACTCCCTCATAAATTGATGTTCACTGATAAAATGACTGTATTGTAATATATTAAATCATACTAATACCCTTTTGTCAAACGAAACTTTCGTGGAGGCAGGGGGATCCCCATTTTAATTGTTATGAACAGCATACTTCTGAAAAAAATCGGACAGCATTTCCTCCATGCTCACGCCGAGAATCCGGCAAAAACAGGCCAGTTCATAATCCGTGACGAAGCGGGTATTATGTTCGATCTTGCTGATCATCTGCTGGTCGATATTGACGCCTAACGTCTGCATTTTAGCGGCCAACTGCTTCTGCGACAAGCCGTTTTTGACCCGATGGATTTTCAATGCCCGGGAAATCACATTTTTGTTGTTGTCAAAGAGTATTTTTTTCAAGAAACTCACACCAATATAACGTATTTTACTTGACTTTAGCATAATTGTGGTGTTATAATACGTTACATAAACGTAAACGCGAATGATGTTTTTCACCCGGCATAATTGCAGTAACAAATTTCACAAATGTTATTGACTTTTCACAAAAGTCATATTATACTGTTTTTAATAATACAAAATGCAGTTTTATGTATTATAGCATTATCAGAAAGGAAGAATGAAAACCATGAAGAACAAAAAGCGATTATTCAGGCTGCGAACCGCCCTGCTGACGGTACTGACCG
>CACWOA010000097.1 GCA_902762395.1 uncultured Ruminococcus sp. | reverse complement strand
AAAGGAGGAACATTTCATGTCTGTTTACGATTTCACTGTGAAGGACGCGCAAGGCAGCGACGTGCCTCTTTCGGATTACCAAGGCAAGGTGCTGCTCATTGTCAATACCGCAACCGGCTGCGGATTCACGCCGCAATACGAGGGATTGCAGAACCTTTATGACGCCTACCGGTCGCAGGGGCTTGAAATTCTCGATTTTCCCTGCAATCAGTTCGGTCATCAGGCGCCCGGCACCGAGGAGGAAATTGTGAGCTTCTGCAAAGGGCGCTTCGGCGTGACCTTCCGGCAGTTTGCCAAAATCAACGTCAACGGCGAGGACGAAAGCCCGCTTTACGCCTACCTCAAATCACAGAAGGGCGGCGTTCTGGGCAGCAATATCAAGTGGAATTTCACCAAATTTCTCGTAGACCGCGACGGCCATGTCGTGGAGCGCTATGCTCCCACCGTCACGCCAGAAAGTATTGAAAACCGGATCAAGGAGCTGTTGAAATGAACTATTCTTACGAACCGCAGGGCGTCTGCCCCATGCAGATCGACTTTGACATCGACGGCGACGTCATCACCAACATCCGCTTCACCGGCGGCTGCAACGGCAATCTGAAAGCCATCTCCAAGCTGGTCAACGGCATGACGGTAGACCAGATCGAAGGCGCGCTCAAAGGCAACACCTGCGGCAGAAAGCCCACCTCCTGCGCCGACCAGCTCGCGCGCGCCGTGCGGCAGGCCTATAACGAAACCCACACGGCATAAGGGACGGTAAGAGATGGAAGATACACGATACGATGCGCTGAAACTGGAAAATCAGCTTTGCTTTCCCCTCTATGCCGCCTCGCGTGAGGTCATCAGGCAGTACCGCCCCTTTCTGGACGAACTGGGCATTACCTACACGCAGTATGTGACGCTGATGGTGCTGTGGGAGCAGCGGCAGATCAGCGTCAAGGCGCTGGGGCAGCGCCTTTGTCTCGACAGCGGCACACTCACCCCTGTCCTCAAAAGCCTCGAAGCAAAGGAATATATCACCCGTACCCGCAGCAGGGAGGACGAACGCCTGTTGATTGCCGCCATTACGGCGGAGGGGGAAGCCCTGAAAGACCGCGCGCTTTCGATTCCCGAAAAGGTAGGCTGCCGCATTCCCCTCGACAAGGACGAAGCCTTGCTTCTCTACCGCCTTCTCTACAAGATACTCGACGGGTTAAAGGAATAATTTTTCATACCACTATCCGATTGAAAACCACTATCCACAACTTAAGCACTCCCCCAGTCGCCCGTCAGCAAAGCTGACAGCGACAGCCCCCTCAAAGAGGGAGCCAGATATTGCCTCCCTCTTTCCTGTATCGCAAGCGATACAAGGGAGGTGGCACGCCGCAGGCGTGACGGAGGGAGTTAATTTCCCTAAGTTGTAAATAGTGGTCTTACAATGAGAAAACGCCGCATTGGCAGGTATGCTCTTTCACATACTATGCGTGATGCGGCGCTTTGGTTCTTTGATTGAAAAAGGAGTGGTCAGTGGGAAGTGGGAAGTGGAAAGTGGGAGGTGGGGAGTGGAGCGAACGGCTAACCACTAACCACAACTTAAGATTTATGGTAGAACTCCCTCCGCCGTTTGCTTGCAAAACATGCACCTCCCTCAGCGAGGGAGGCATTATCAGCTCCCTCTTTGAGGGAGTGCTCAAGTTGTGGATAGTGAACGGCTATCACTAAATCACTAACCACTAACCACTTCATGTACTGCAAATCACTGCAAGATTCTGTCGTTCTATTGACATTCTCGTTTTTGCGTCGTATAATATGTTTGAACAACTGTTTAAGGCATTATTTATTGTGCTTTATTCCGTGAATAGGGATAAAACGCATACGGAATGGAGAGATGCGACAATGGCACGTCCACGCAAGGCAGGACTTTCTTTCTATTACAAAGACGCGCACGAATGGGATGACTACCGCATTATTGATCTCGTAGACACCTTCGGACCGGTGGGGTTCGCCGTGTATGACGTGATCCGCAGCGAGGTGTACAAAAGCGGGTATTATCTGGAGCTTCCGCTGCCAAAACTCGCGCTGCTGGTCATGCGGGCGGTGGGGAACCGCTGGATTGAGGACAAATCCTTTGTGCTGCAAGTGGTGAACTACTGCGGAGAAATCGGATTGTTTCACCCGGCGCTTCTGAAAAAATCGGTTATCACCTCCGTGGAGATGCAGCGGCATTATGCCGATGTGACGGCAAGGAGCAAAGCGGATAAAACCAGATACTGGCTGTTGGGGACGACAAAAAAAGAAGCCTCCCCTGCGGCTTCTTTCAGTGAACCCTATGCCCCCGCTGCGTCCGTTGCCCCCGCTGAGACGGACAAAACGGAGGAACCCAATGTCACCGATGTTTTCGGCGAAGCGGATGAATCCATTGTTCCCATTGAAACGAATGCCCCCGAATGCGATGATATCGCAGAAACGCCCGATTCTGCGGAGAAATCCGGGGTTTCCGCGGAAAATTGCGGGGTTTTCGCTGCGAAAATGCAACAAAGAAAAGAAAATAAAATAAAACAAAAGCAAATAAAAGCAAAGCAAAGCAAACAAAACCAAAGCAAATCAAAGCAAAGCAGACAAAAGCAAAGCAAACCGCCGTCATGCCGCCCGGAGGGCGACCTGACAAACGCGGACGCTGCTGCCAATGCTGCTGCTGCCAATGCTTCCGCATGGGATGATTTTGCCAATGCTGCTGCTGCCGATGCTTCCGCATGGGATGATTTTGCTGATATCCCGGATTGGGATAATTCTGCCAATACCGGAACTGCTGCCAGCGCCCCGGATTGGGATCATCCCGCCTATGCCGGAACTGCTGCCAGCGCCCCGGCTCGGGATAATCCTGCCAATACCGGAGCTGTCGCCGATGCTTCCCAATGGGATAATTCTGCCAATGCCGATACGGATTACGATGACTGCCGGGAGATAGACAATGTTCTTTTCGCGGTAACAGGGCGGCGGCTGACAGGGGACGACCGACAGATCATAGCCATTCTGACCGAAGAGGGAATCCCCCGTCGGCGCATTGAGCAGACCATCCGCGACGTAGGCAGGAGAAACCACGGACCCATCCACTCCTTCCGCTACTTTGTTCCCATTCTCCGCGAAGCAGGGCGGGACGACAACGCGCGGGACGGGCGATATCCCTACACCTATGACGCGGAAGCGATCGAGGCGATTCTGACCGCCGAGCAAATGGCCGTCGAAGTGGGTCCGGACGAAGATTACATCTACGACGACTGACAGCTATCGGCTGAGGGTTGAGAAGGCTTTTGACCACTTCCCACTTCCCACTTCCCACTTCCCACTTCCCACTCCCCACTGACCACTGTCCACTAATCACTAACCACTATCTACCCAAGCTGGGTCAGTTCGTCCTTGAGCTTGCCGATGATGCGTTTTTCGAGGCGGGAAATGTACGACTGACTGATGCCCAGCAGGTCGGCGACTTCCTTCTGCGTGTGTTCCTTTTTGCCGAAGAGTCCGAAGCGCAGCGCCATAATCAGCCGTTCGCGTTCCTCGAGACGCGCCACGGCGCGCAGCAGGATATCCCGCTCGTCCTCCTCCTCAATGCCGACGCTCACGCTGTCGGGGTCGCTGCCCAGCACATCCGACAGCAGCAGTTCGTTGCCGTCCCAGTCCACATTCAGCGGCTCGTCGATGGAGATTTCGAGCTTGGCGTTGGCGGTCTTGCGCAGGTGCATCAGGATTTCGTTTTCAATGCAGCGGGAGGCATAGGTCGCCAGCTTGATGCTGCGCTCCGGCGAGAAGGTATTGACCGCCTTGATCAGCCCGATGGTGCCGATGGAGATCAGGTCTTCGATGCCCACGCCGCTTGACTCGAATTTCCGCGCAATGTACACCACCAGCCGCAGATTGTGGGTAATGAGCGGTTCGCGGGCGCTCTTGTCGCCGTTCATAATGCGTTCAAAGATGACCTGTTCCTCCTCCGGTTCGAGCGGCGCGGGCAGCGTTTCGGAGCCGTTTATGTAATGCACGCCGGGCTTGGACCAGAGGCGCGCCAGACGCTCCCTGACGCTTGTCACAGTCGCTTTCATGGTTTGGATGATGGTATAAACATTCATTTTTTCGTTCCTCTTTATCGCTCAGAATTGCTCAAATAATTTGGGATTGATAACGCCGTCATATTCCCCGTCCTCAAAGCTGTCGGTCACGGCGATGTAGCAGTTTTCCGTTTCCCGCACGCTTTTGCGCGTTGTCATTTTCACCCGCCGGGGCTGAAAGCCTGCCAGCAGTCCGCTGCCGCCCACTGCGCTGTAGGGAATCACGCGGAAATTACGGGGCGGATTTTCCCTGCCGGATTTTCCGGAAGCCGCTCCCGCGGAAAGTCCCTGTGCAAAATGCGCCGGCAGAATCTTGCGCACGGCGCTCCGCCTCACGACGATGACAGGATAGCCGGAAAACGGTTCCCGGAGAAGGTTGCCTGTGTCGCACATCAGCCGCACCGCCGCCGCGCCACCTTCCCCTTCGATCACCGCGTCGCAGTAACCCACGCGCCCTTCCAATCGGTCTGCGACCTTGCCGGCAATCGTGATGACCGTATAGCACAGCACCGTCGCTCCGATGATGAATGTGGGGGACAGATGAAAATACGCCACACCGTTGCGATAGTACATACCGCGCGGCGCGACGGTCAGCCACAGCGCCAGCATCGTGCCGCCAAAGCCGAACGTCACCGCGCAGGTCACGAGTAGATACCTTCCGAATCCCCGCAGGCTGCGCTGTCGGTACGCCATCGCCACCATGCCCGCCGAAACGCCTGTTTTGTACGCTATGCCCGCCGCCGCAGGCATCGGCGGCAGAAAGACGGAAAGGGAACTCACCGCCCCGAACACCGCCGCCAGACAGACCCGGGTACGGCTGATTCTTGCCTTCATCAGCTTCCCCACCGACAGCATCAGAAAATAATTGATAAAAAAATTCACTGCCAACAGCACGTCCACATATACGGTCTGTTTCATAATTCCTCCCCCTTTTTGTTTAGCTTTTAGCTAACCACTGACCACTAACGGCTGACCACTAACCACTGACCACTAACCACTGATTGATTATATTATCATTCCTATGGCATTTGCAGTCGGATTATGTCTGTTTCCTGAAAAAATAATGAAAAATATGGAGAATCGGCAAAAAACACGTCCTGCCCCTTCATTCATACCCGCGGGAAAATGCTCATATATATGACAGGACAGAAAAAATACAGACAGCGCCGACAAGGGATGTATTATCGGCAGCTTATCAGGAAGGCAGAGCAAAAAATGACGCAATTTCAACCCGAAGGAAGATTATGGAATACCCCGCAAAACAGGGAGGCAACGTCCTGCGCGGCGGCGCTTTGCCGCGCCATGGAAAACGGACAGATTCTGGAGGCGCGCGCCTCGGTGTGCGACAGCCGGCACAATCTCATCGTCGATCTCGGCTGCATGAACGGCGTGATTCCCCGCGAAGAAGGGGCGCTGGGCATCGCGCAGGGGACGACGCGCGACATCGCCATCATTTCCCGTGTGGGCAAGCCGGTCTGCTTCACCGTGCAGAAAATCGGTTCCGACCGTCACGGACGCCCTTACGCCACTCTCTCCCGCCGCGCCGTACAGCAGGCGTGCATGGAGCAGTATATCTCCCGCCTGCGCTGCGGCGACGTGATTGACGGACGGGTGACCCACCTCGAACCGTTCGGCGCGTTTGTGGATATCGGCTGCGGCATACCGTCCCTCATGAGCATCGACACCATGTCAGTGTCCCGCATTTCCCACCCCTCCGACCGCTTCACCGTCGGCATGGACATCCGCGCCGTTGTCCTGCGCAAGGAGGACGACGGGCGCATCTCGCTCAGTCACCGCGAGCTTCTCGGCACATGGACCGAAAACGCCGCGCTCTTTGACGTGGGCGAAACCGTGACGGGCATCGTCCGTTCGGTGGAGGATTACGGCGTGTTCGTGGAGATCATGCCCAATCTCGCGGGACTCGCCGAACGCCGCGACGACGTGGAAGCCGGCTGCGGCGTGAGCGTTTACATCAAAAGCATCATCCCCGAACGCATGAAAATCAAGCTGGTGCTGGTCGATTCCTTCCCCCACGACACGCCGCCCCCGCCCCCGCACTATTTCTTCACGGGCAGCCACATGGACCGCTTTGTCTATTCCCCCTGCTCCTCCGCCAAATACATCGAAACACGGTTTTTTTAATGTGAAATGATTAGTGGTTAGTGGTTAGTGGTTAGTGGTCAGTGTGAAGTGTGAAATGTGAAGTGGTCAGTGGTCAGTGATCAGTGATCAGTGGGAATT
>CACWOA010000096.1 GCA_902762395.1 uncultured Ruminococcus sp. | reverse complement strand
TGTAATGGATATCCACGCGGTCGGTGTCGATGTATTCCATCCCCTTGAAGACGCCCCGCCGATCCTGGCAAAGCTCCATGATGTTGCCGACATATTCCGTGGGGGAGTAGATATGCGCGTTGCAGATGGGTTCCTCCGCATATTGAATGAGCGACGGGTCGGGGTAATTGGTGGGATTGTCGATAAAGGTGGTCTGACCGTCGGTCCCAATGATTTTGTAGATAACGCTGGGCGCGGTGGTGATCAGATCAAGATTGTATTCGCGCTCTAAGCGTTCCTGAATGATTTCCATGTGCAGCAGCCCTAAAAAGCCGCAGCGGAAGCCGAAACCCAGCGCGACGGAGGTTTCCGGTTCAAAGGAGAGCGACGCGTCGTTGAGCTGAAGCTTTTCGAGTGCTTCGCGCAGGTCGCCGTATTTCGCGCCGTCAGCGGGGTAAATGCCGCAGAAGACCATCGGATTGGCCTTGCGGAAGCCTGGCAGCGGTTCGTCGGCAGGGCGTGCCGCGTTGGTCACAGTGTCGCCCACCATCGCTTCGGAGACGGTCTTGATGGAGGCGGCGATATAGCCGACCTCGCCCGCGCTGAGTTCGCTGGCGGGTTCCATCGTGGTGGTGCGCATATAGCCGCACTCTACCACATTGAATTCCGCCCCCGTGCTCATCATGCGGATGGTGTCGCCCGCTTTGAGGGTGCCTGCCATCAGGCGCACATAAACGATAACACCCTTGTAGCTGTCGTAATAGCTGTCAAAGATCAGCGCTTTGAGCGGCGATATTCAGGCCCACTTTGGCGGAAATCTGCGGCGCGTCCTCGGCGGGCAGACCGATGATGTCCTCTACCTCGTGAATCACCCGTTCCGGGTCGGCGGAGGGCAGGTCGATCTTGTTGATGACTGGCACAACCTCCAAGCCCGCGTCAATGGCGAGATAGGTGTTGGCGAGGGTCTGCGCCTCAATGCCCTGGCTTGCGTCCACCACCAGTATGGCTCCCTCGCAGGCCGCGAGAGAACGGGAAACCTCGTAATTGAAATCCACATGACCGGGGGTGTCGATGAGATTGAAGGTGTAGATTTCGCCGTCCTCCGCCTTATAATTGACAGTGACGGCGTGGGATTTAATGGTAATACCGCGTTCGCGTTCGAGATCCATGTTGTCGAGGATCTGATCCTCCATCTCGCGCTTGCTCACGGCATAGGTCTTTTCCAGAATGCGGTCGGCCAGCGTACTTTTGCCGTGGTCGATATGGGCGATAATGCTGAAATTGCGTATTTTTTCCTGTGGAGCTGACAATATTGATTCCACCTCACGGTTGATTTTTAAGGCTGCGGATGCTCAGAACTCGTCGTCCCAGTCTGTATCGTCAAACAGATCGTTCGGAGCATTCAGATCATTCAGATCATTCGGGTCGTTCGGGTCATTCGGGTCATTCAGATCATCCGGGTCGTTCAGATCATTCAGATCATTCAGGTCATTCAGGTCATTCAGGTCATTCAGACTATCCGGATCGTATAGGGTGTCAAAATCATCAAAATCATCCAAATGATTAAATGATTCCGACGCGTCGGGCGACAAAGAGAAAGATTGTGTCTCCAACGTGTTCAGAGAGGGCTCCACCGGAGACGGTTGCGCGGGGCGCGTTTTCTGAGACGATTGCGCGGGGCGCGCTTTCTGAGACGATTGCGCGGGGCGCGCTTTCTGAGACGATTGCGCGGGGCGCGCTTTCTGAGACGATTGCGCGGGATGCGCGGCTGTTACAGGGCGTTTTTTGTTTTCGGTTTTTCCGGTTTCCCATTGGAAGCCGATCATACCGGATACGGCTGCAATCACAAGATCCACCAGCATCAGCAGTACATGATCCCATGAGCGTCCAAAGGGACTGCACACGAAGATCAAAAGCTGTATCAGTGCCAGCAGAAGGAAAAGCCCGCCTACGCCGAAAGCGGTAAGGACATTTTTATCCATGACTCGGATTTTATCAAAAAATGTTTTTAGCATAGTGAACCCTTTTCTGAAAGGAAGAAAAGAATGTTTCCTTTCAATATTTTTTGAGGTTGCGGTAATACTTATTGGGAAGCAGCCGACTGCCCGAACGCAGCGAACTGCTGCCGCCTGTGCTGTAGCGCTTGCGCGTGCCGGGCGAGACATTCATCTTGGGCGTCTGGCTGCGGATGACAACCGAAAAGACATAAACGCCTCCCATGATAATCATGACCCAGCCGATCAGACCGATCAGCAGGGAAGTGGCATTGCTGTTGCGCTGCTGCTGCGCGTATTGAACCAGCGCCGTGTCATTGGCGGAGGAGAACAAATCCAGGTCGTTGTCGTTGAAATCGGTGATAATGCCGCCGTTGCCGTCTTCCTGTGCCGAGGCGGTATTGTTGCCGGGCGGCGTTTCGGACACAATGCCGACGCCTGTGTCGGTTCCTTCTCCGATCTCAAGGACATATCTGGCGATTTTAATGCCCTTGGAATTGGAATCCACTGTGGCGGTAATGGTAACGGTGCCGCTTTTGAGTCCCACCACCTTGACCGCGCGGTTATCCATCATCGTGACGGTAGCGATGGAAGTGTCGGAGGACTCGAAGGTGGTGGCAAAATTATATCCCATGTCCTTGATAGTGAGATACAGCACGGTGGATTTGCCCGCCGCAATCCGCTTGGTGTTGGCCTGCGCAAAGCTGACGGTGCCGAGGGTTTCCTGCGCGTTGGAGGAAACCGTTACCTCCGGCACATCCGCGTCAGGGTCGGACGAGACGGAAGAAGAAACGGAGGAATCCGCGTTGCCGGTGGCGCTGGCACAGACGGGAAAAAGCAGGACAGAAGCCGCTGCCAGCGATAGAGCAGCCCATCTTTTGAAAAGTCGGCGGCGCCGCTTGGCGGTATGCGATTTTTGATTCATAGTGTCACCCCGTTGCCAAATAAAAATCAGTAAAAATCAATGAAACCAAATTCACTTCCTATTATTATAACAAAAGAAAAGATTGATTGCAAGGCTTTCTACCGTCAAGTTGTTAAAAATGTATAAAATTTACCGATCGGGGAAAAGCTATTATCAAACCAACGGAAGGACGGCGAGTAAGATTATGGCAACAGGAATCAAACAGCAATGTTCCCGTAGATATACCGCACTGCTCAGAGTATATATAGGCATGCTGGCGTTTATATCGCTTTGCGCGGCGGTTGTATTGGGGATGGAAGGCGTTAAGGCGGGGGCGTTTGTGCTGGCAGGCGTTTTTATGCTGCTGTGCGTGGCGGCGGCAGCGGTTCCCCTGCGCAGCGGTCGGGTGAGCTACACGCGGACAGGCGGCTGCCTGCGGATTGAAAAGGGGCTTTTTTTGCGGCGGATGCTGGTGGTCAACCGTTCTGATATACGCTATTCGGAGCTGTCAAACGGACCGGTGGAACGCAGATTGGGCGTTTGTACCGTGACGTTCTTTACGGGAGGCGGCAAGGTACGGCTTCGCGGGCTGCGCGTGGAGGATGGAAGGCGACTGCATTATTTGTTCGGCGGAGGGGCGGCGGAATAGATGGAAGGACAGCCATTGACCGCGATGATGGAAGGCAGACCGCACGCGGCGGAATTTTTCAGACCGCCGGGTCTGCTTGGCTGGTTCTGCGTTGTATGTATAACCGCGACCCTGTATTTTGCCGGCGTACTTGATGCGACGCAGCTAACCGTGACGGGTATCATCGTGACCGCATCGGTCGGTTTGTGGCTTGCGCTCGCGTTCAGACAGCGTGCCGTTTTCCGCTGGCACTTGCATGATGACGTGTTTTTTACCATTCGCGGCGCATTGGCAAGGCGGGAGCTGACGCTTCGCACCGACAGACTGCTGTATGCCGAAATATGTCGTTTGCCACTTGTATCGCTGACAGGCGGTGTGCGTGTGAAGCTGTATGCCGGAGCTGGCGGTCGTGCGGCATTTTGCGCTGTACTGCCGCGGCGGCAGGCGGATGCGCTGATAGAAAGGCTGATGCGTTCCGAAAAAAGCGGCGAGCCGTTACAGGCGAGGAGGATCGCATCGGGACAATATGCGGCGCTGCCGTCTGCCATGACGGACGGCGTTATGCTGACGCTGTTGGGAAGTGCGGCGGTATTCGCGTTGGCGGGAGGGGGGCGGTTTTCCATGAATGTGACAGCTATTGGACTGTGGACAGGGGCGTTTTTGCGCCTGACTGAGCGGCTGATCTCTGAGGGAAAGCTGTCAGTCAACCGAACAGACGGCGGTTGGGTGATTGTCAAAGGGATAAAGGGCGGCAGGCGGCTGTATATCCCCGACCGTTCGGTCACAGGCATCCGGGAAAGCAGCACCCTTCCCGCACTGGTATGCGGGGCAAGACGGGTGGAACTGCTGTGCGGCGGTCGGAGAATCCCTTGTATGCGGTGGTATGTTTCCGCGCATTCGGAGGGGGCGAACGATGAGAATCTTTCCGACCCGGCTTGCGAACTGCTTGGATGTGACGGAAATGCGTTTGTCGTGCTGAAAAATCCACGCGTTGCAAGGAGAAGATATTTCTTCGTGGGAATCGCCGCGCTTTGCGGCGCGGCGTTGGCGGGGCTTATGAGCCTGTCGCCGCTGCAAGGCGATGGAGCGGTCGAAGCGGTCGGAGCGGTCACGATGGCGCTGTTGCTTTGCGGCGCGACAGGAGTGGTTCTTCAATGCGCCGCCGGGGTGCGTATGGGCGGCACATTCGGCATTGCCGTTTCGCCTTCCGCGGTGCGGGCGGCAGGTGTGCGGCTGCTGACAGCGGAAACCCTGACGCTGCGGCGAGGCTGTCTGGCGGAAGTCCGCGTTACCAGGCGTTTTGCTGACCGCGTGAACGGTCTCTGCTCAGTGGATTTGATTCCGAAAGGTTGTCGGCACGGCATACAATGTCACTGTATGCCATATGACAGAGTACAGGCATTGTTAGAACGCTTTGGGTAAGATAATGGATGGAGTAGGGTCGCTGTCTGTTCGGAAAGCTTATGGAAAATTTATGAAAAGTTCACAAAAATGTCATCAAAATCCCTTATAAAATATGATATAATCATAATAACCAAGGTGATAAGGGAGGCATTTTTGCATTGAAAACGATTACCATCGACAGAACCTTTGGCAGCGGCGGACGCGAGGTCGCCAAGCGCATTTCCGAAATGACCGGTATGCCGTATTTTGACAACGACATTATTCTCACGGCTGCCGAGCAATTCGGTGTGGATGTAGGCGTGCTGAAAAACTACGACGAGAACTATGTCGGCAGTCTGATTTACAATCTTTCCATGTTTTCCGCGAGTAACGATTACGAGCAGACCGCGATTTACCGCACCTATTTTGCCGTGTCCGAGACGGTGCGCAAGCTGTGCCGGGAGAACGACGGGGGCATATTCATGGGACGCTGCGCGGATGTCATTCTGAATGAGGTGGCGCCGCTGGTGCGTGTCTTCATCTATTCGTCCTCCATGGAAAAACGTATCGAGCGCACCTTACAGTTGGAGGATGTATCGCGGGGCAAGGCGGAGACGTTTATCCAGCGCAAGGATAAGCAGCGTCGCAACTATTACCAGTTCTTCACCGATAATAAATGGGGCGCACCCACCAATTATGACGTCATGCTCAACACCTCCTCTGTTGATTACGATAAATGTGCGCAGATCATCATTGATCTGGCGAAAATGTGATGTGTTCTTCCAATCCACCGGAATGCTCTGCGGATGTTCCGGTGGATTTTTTGAGCTTTTCTAAAGTGAAATAGTGTCCTTTGATGATGTGTTTTTCAAATGGCGATGCATGAATCAAAAAATCCTCACATATATTGTAGCAGTACATTATCAATGGGAGGAATTACTGTGTTTATTAAGACTTTCAAGACTTCCAAAGCGGAATTGATCGTGCTGCTCATCGGGCTGCTCTGTTTTATTGCAACACTGTGGTACATCTGCACGCCCAAAAGCGGTGCCGCCAGGACTTCATCAGGCGCGACATCGGTCAATCAATTCCTGGTGAACGCGCGAACCGCATCTGATCGCGAGCAGTTTTTGTCTCAGTTCGGATGGGAGATCGACAGCGATCCCATCGAGGCGAGGGAAGTGACCGTTCCGGCGGATTTCAGCGAGGTGTATGCCGAATACAACGAGATGCAGAAGACGCTGGGCTTTGATCTTACGGAATACAAGGGTTGCCGTGTGAAAAAATGGGTGTATGCCGTGACCAACTATCCCGGCGTCTCAAACAACGTGAACGCCACGCTGCTGATTTGCGACGGTCAGGTGATCGGTGGGGATATCTCCTCCATCGGCGGACAGAAATTTACCCATTCGCTTCTGATGCCTGCCGACAGGACGCAGCAGAAGGAAAAGCAGGTATCGGCGGGGGATAAATGATGAATTTCTCTTGCAATATGGCTGTCGTTGCGGTATAATAATAGCAGAGGATAAGGATGTGATACCGATGAACACAGAGCAGTCAATGATAAAATTAAAGCTGGACGTGATTTTCAAGAGGGTATTCGGCAACTCCAATAATGAAGATATCATCGCCTCTATGATATCGGCCTTGCTGGAGATCCCCCGCAAGGATATCCGGAAGATCGAGATACAGAATGTGGAACTGCCGCCGGAAGAAATAGACGCGAAATTCAGCCGCCTGGATTTGAAAATGAATGTAGACGGCAAGATTGTCAATGTGGAAATGCAGGTCAATTATGAAAATGATTTCCGTGAAAGAACCTTGTTCTACTGGTCGAAAATGTACAGCGGGGAATTAAAAGCCGGCGACGATTACGGTATGTTGAAAAAGACATTTTGCGTAAATATAATAAATTTCAATTTGTTTGACTGCGAGGACTATCATTCCCATTTTATGGTGATGGAAAAGGATCGCGGTGATGTGTTGTCGGATAAGTTCGGCATTCATTTTTTTGAACTGAAAAAACTCGGCAATGTCAGGAAAAATCAAGCGATGGAGGATTGGCTTCATCTGATTAATGCGGAAACGGAGGAAGATCTGATGGCGATTCAGCAAACGACCATGATACCGGAAGTGAAAAAGACTATTGTGATATTGCGTGAATTAAACGCGGATGAAAAAGTGCGCCAAGAGGCATATTATCGGGAAAAGCGTCTGCATGATGAAGCGTCCGCTCTCAATGGCGCCCGACGTGAAGGCG
>CACWOA010000095.1 GCA_902762395.1 uncultured Ruminococcus sp. | reverse complement strand
CGGCGCGCTTTTGCTCCTGCAAAATCTGCGTGCGCACCGTGTGCCAGATCATCAGGCAGAGAAGCGTGCCGATGACAAAGAAGAACACGAAAAGAACGGCTACCCCTGCCGCGAGCGCTGCGCGGCAGTTTGCCAGAAGATTGGCTTTTTTGGCGTATTGGATGAGATAGAACTTCTGGTTTCTCTCATACTGTCCCTTTTCGCTGTCAAAGGCAAATGCGCTCAGGTACAAATAGTCGGTGGCGTAATACACATATTCCCCCGTACCGACCGGAACCACATCAAAGGATTTCTCCCGCTGTTCGTCGGTCAGCAGGCGGATGTAATCCTTGTTGTAGGCGTTATGAAGAAAAAAGTCTTTGGGTACGAGATTCAGATGGCTGTCCCCGTTGCCGTAAACGACGGCTCCTTCGGGGGCTTCGCCGGACAGCGCAAAGGTTTCCACGATATGATCGGGAGAAAAACGGTCGTCGGTTTTTTCGACCGGCATGACGGACAGTTCCAGCGGGATGATTTTGTCGCGCTCCGCATAAAACCGGGTGCATACGAGTTCATAGGATTGACCGTCGCTGCGGCCGGTGTTGAGCCAGTCGGCTATCTTTTCATACTGCGTATCGCTGAGGGCGCCGCGGATGACAGGATATTCGAGGGTGCCGTAATCATCGGGATAGGTTCCTTTGTCCGTGCGAAAGGTATAGACCACCCTGATTCGGTTGCCCGTGTCAGCGAGAATCTGATTGGTTTCGGGGTCAATGACAATCAGTTGGCTGTCATAGTCTCTCTCCATCATATCCTTGAATTCCAAAAGGTTTCCGTTGGTGATATAAACGGATTCGTGCTGCTTGTTATGCACCATCTCTATGGAAAAATACTGTTTGGCATAGGAAAAATTGGCGTTCACATGGTTTTGCATATCCGTCTTTTCGCTGCGCAGGCGAATGACGCAGTAGGTGGCGGACACCGCCAGCCATACGACCAGCAATATCAGTGTGATGCGCAGAAACAGCTTGTTTCGCTGTTGTTTGAGTCGGTGTTCCATTTAGCAGTCCTCTATCCTGTAGCCGCGGCGGATAACGGTTTTTATCACCTTGCCGCCCTCGCCGAGCGCTTTTCGCAGGTTGCGCATATGGGTGTCCAGCACACGTTCGTCGGTGTCGTTGTTGTAGCCCCAGACCATATCGAGAAGCTGTTCCCGGCTGATGACGCACCCTTTGTTTTCGAGAAGGATTTTCAGAATGGCGTATTCCCGGGCGGTGAGTTTTACTTCCGCTTCGCTGCTGATGACTTTGCCGTTGTTGGGATTGAGCGACAGGCTCCCCGCGGTGAAGATTTTGGAGCGCACCAGCCCTTTGGAACGCTTGATAAGCGCGTTGGCTTTTTCATACAGCACGGGCAGGGGAAAGGGCTTGACGACATAATCGTCGCAGCCGAGCGCGTACCCGTTCAGAACGTCCGACTCGTCCGCCCTCGCGGTGATAAACATAATCGGCACGTCGCTGTTTTTGCGCATTTCCCGGCAGATTTCAAAGCCGTCCAGTTCGGGGAGCATCACATCAAGCAACAGCAGATCGTAGTAGTTTTCATACGCCTTTTCCAGCCCGGTTTGTCCGTTGGCAGCGACTTCCACCGCAAAGGCGTTTGGTTCCTTTTTGGTGAAGTAGTTGACAATCAACGCCTGAACGTTTTTATCGTCTTCTACCAGTAAGATCCGGTACATAGGCACCCTCCTGCAATTTTAGCCGTTAGTTAGTGGTCAGTGGTTAGTGGTTAGTGGTCAGTGGCTAGTGGTTAGCTATTCACTATCCACAACTTAAGCACTCCCCCAGTCGCCCGTCAGCAAAGCTGACAGCGACAGCCCCCCTTGTATCGCTTGCGATACAGGAAAGAGGGAGCCAATATTGCCTCCTTCCTTGAGGGAGGTGGCACGTTAGTGCCGGAGGGAGTGAATGTCAC
Organism: uncultured Ruminococcus sp.; assembly: GCA_902762395.1. Taxonomy (GTDB): domain Bacteria; phylum Bacillota; class Clostridia; order Oscillospirales; family Acutalibacteraceae; genus RUG762. The sequence continues at coordinate 8,297 of CACWOA010000095.1, read as the reverse complement.
TAAGTTGTGGTTAGCGGTTAGCGGTCAGCTGTTAGTGGTCAGCCGATAGCTTTCAACTTCCCACTTCCCACTTCCCACTTCCCACTTCACATTTCACACTGACCACTGTCCACTAACCACTGACCACTAATTATCGTCGCTTTTGGCGGTGGCGGCGGGGCGGGAGGTGAGAAATTCAATGGTGCGTTCGATGGAAATCTTGGCTTCGGGGGAGAGGGGCTTGCCGGCGTTGCGGTAGTCAAACGCGTCACGGAACGCGACAATGTCGGTTTGCAGGCTGTCGGCGTATTTTAACACCAGGCGGCGGGTGACTTCCGCGAATGCGTCGTAATCCCTGCCGAGCGGCTTTTTGGCCGCCTGAATCATCATGCGGTAATGCGTCAGGCAGAGATAGGGCTGGGATTCATAGAGCTTGCGGAACTCCGGCTCGTTTTTGTAATTCAGGCAGACGGTTTCGAGGGAACGGGCGAGGTGCGGCTCGATGTATTCGCAGACAAAGCAACTGCCCTCCAGCTTTTCGATGGCTTCGAGTACCTTCTTGTCCGGCTTTTTCATGAGCATTTTTTCCCGCACCTCGGTCAGGTGGCTTTCCAGCGTGAGCGCCACGGGCAGACGGGCGCGCCCGGATGTGAGCATCATGCCGAAATGCCGCTCGCAGAAGCCCGCGCGGTTGGTTTCGATGCGGATGTCAGGCTCCATCATGGCAGGTCCGGTGATGTAGTCGATGTACTTTGCCTCGATAAGATTGCGCATACGGCAGATCGGGCAGCCGTCATTCTGCTCAAACACTTCATTGACGGGAATCGTGCAGATGTTTTCTTTCATGATTTTTGAGTCAATCCTTTCCGTGTGAGATTTCTGTGTCAGATTACAGTTTGCGTATCATCGCGAGAAACTCGTCGATGTAATCGTCGGTCTGGGGGCGGTTGTCGAGCATGATGGCGAGAAGGGCAAAGCTCTGGCGGTCGTCGCCAATGCCGAACTGCAGGGCGATGTCTACATCCCGACCGCCGACGGTCGCGGAGCATTTGCAGTTGATGTAGATGGGTCCCTTGCGGCTCTGGAAGGCTTCCCAATAGGGGTGGCGTCCGTCGCAGAGGGCGGTGAGCCGTTCCTCGATGGTTGCGCCTTTGTCGCCGTAAAAGCAGCTGTTTTGCAGACAGTCGGTCATATCCATCAGCGTGTCCTCGCTGACAGCATAATCGCCGGTTACGGGCATTCTGACCGATGAATCAACGAATTCTGTGATATCCATAATGTGGAAAACCTCCGGGAAAAATATTTACAAAATAGGATTTGCATAAAGTCCATGTATATATTATAATGATAATTGAAAAACAAATCAACCCATTTTTTTGCAATATTAATAAAATATGGAAAGAAAATGAAAAGTACTATAAACCGGAAAGCAGGTGACAGACGATGATCACGAGACGCAAGGGCAGTGTGATCGAGGCGGATATTCATGGCATGACGGCGGCGCAGGCGCGGCGGGAGCTGATCGGACTGCTCGACCGCGTCGGCAAAGATGTGACGGAGCTGCATGTGATTCACGGCTATCGGGGAGGGGACGCGCTCAGGAGCATGGTGCAGGGAAGCCTGAGCCACCCGAGAATTTCCTACAAGTGCCAGTCGCTGCTCAACGAGGGAGAAACCAAGATTTATCTGAAGAAATAAAACACCATGCATCATTGCACACAGAAAGGACGGTTATTATGAATTTTCACACGTTTGGCAGCGAAAGCGCCCCGGTCATGCTTCTGATTCACGGGGTGATCTGTCCGTGGCAGATATGGGACGACGTGGCGGCGCATTATCAGAACGATTACCGTGTGATCGTGGTGGAACTCGACGGTCACACACAGGACGCGCCCACAGAATTTGTCTCTGTCGCGCAGGAGGCGCGGCGCATCGAGGACTGGCTGCTGGAAAACGGGCTGGGCGAAACGGACGTCGTCTGCGGACTGTCGATGGGCGGCGGCATTGCGGGGATGCTCTGGCAGAACGGGCGGATTGCCATCAAACATCTGGTGCTTGACGGCGCGCCGCTCGTCCCGGCGGGTCGGTTTGTCACCGGGATTATCACGGGATTTTACACCGATATCATCCGCAAATCCCAGCGGCGCGACCCCAAGACGCTGGAAAACTGCAAAAAGAATTTCCTGCCCGAAAAGTATCTGGAGACTTTTCTGAAGGTGGCGGACAACATGAGCGAACCCGTCATGAAAAACGTCACGCTCTCCATTTGCGCCAATGCCCTTTCCAAGGGACTGCCCACCGACGGTATGCGGATTTTGTATCTGTACGGCACCGGCTCCAGCGAAATGCTCTCCCGGAAGTCGGCGAAGTTTCTGAAGAAATATTACCCGCAGGTCAGGCTTTTATGCAGCAAAGGCATGGGACATGCCGAGCTTCTCTGCTATCACCCGCAGGAGTGGATCACTGCGGTCGATGCTTTCCTCGCCGAAAAGTAAAAAAGGGATAAAATCGCCCATCCAAAGCGCGCTTCCTTTGGATGGGCGATAATTGGTTTACGGGGAACAATCACAGCGCAGCGGACAGGGACCAGAGATAGCCCGGCACCGCTACCAGCGCGAAGAAAGCCAGACTGATGAGGGTGAATATCCTGATGAAGGACATCCCGTTCCGGGGATATTCCTTGACATACAGGCGGTAATTGATGACCGAGGCGAGCGAACCGATGAGGGAACAGAGTCCCGCCGTATCCAGACCGTAGAGCAGCGCGCCGCGATTGACCGAGAAGGGATACAGCACAATGGCGGCGGGAACATTGGAGATCACCTGGCTGAGCAGAATGCTGCCGACATATTCGTGATGCGCCACCGCGCCGCGCAAAAAGGCGGAGATGCTTTCGTTGGCGGCGATAGACGAGGAAAAGACGAAAAAGCACAGGAACGTGAGAAGCAGCACATAGTCGGTCTTGACCAGAATGCGGCGGTCAATGACAAACACCGCCGCAGCCACGATGACAGCCATGCACGGCCAGAGCGAGGTGCGGCTGACGATGACGGCGATGACCAGCGCGAAGAGGCAGAGGTAGGCGCTGCGGTGCGGCGCGCGCTGCGGCTCCCACTGTCCCGCGCAGGAAGCGTCGGCAATGCCTGTCCGCTCTTTGAGGTTGCGTCGGTAGGGAAAGAGGACAAATCCCACGAGAAGCACGGCGGACAAAATCCAGAGGGGGAACATATAAGAGATAAACCTCCACGCGGACACCCCGGATTGTCCGTAGATGAAAAGATTCTGCGGACTGCCGAAGGGGGTGAGAAGGGAACCGCGTATGGCGGCGATATTCTCCATCGAGAGGACGGGGAGGATGTATTTTTCCTTGTGACCGGCGCGGAAGAGGAGGATGGTCAGCGGCACAAACATGATGAGCGACACATCGTTGGTCACGAACATGGAGGTGAAAAAGACCGAAAAGACCAGAAAGAGGGACAGTCCCGCCATGGAACGAATGCGCCCCGCCAACCGCAGCAGCGGACGGAAGATATTTTCCTGTTTGAAGCCCTCGAGTATGGTCAGCATCATGAAGAGCGTGCCGAGTGTGCGCCAGTCGATGTCGGACAGCAGTCTGAGCGACGGCGGCGTAATCAGCAGAGAAAAAGCCGCCGCCGCCAGTGACACGGCGAGCATAGGCTCCTTCTGGATGATTCCGAGTATTTTGATCGGTTTTTCGGGCGAATTGCGTTTTTTCTTTTGCATGACAGAGACAAATCCTTTGTAATGAAAATAATAGGGGGTGTTTGGTGCTATCTATTATACATGACAGAGGACTTTTTGACAACCGGTTTCTTTCAAAAAAGCGCGGGATGATTTCGCGTCGTTTGTACACGATTTTGTAACATATTTATAAATATTCGCTTTAACGGCTTGCAAGAGGCTTGATGTGTGATATACAATACATACATGATATTGTCATATCGTCATCAGCAAACAACGGAAGAATGACAGAATGAATGCTTTATGGCAGATGCTTCAGCCGGCGGAGAAACAGGAGAAAAAGGTCGAATATATCGAACTGATTTATGATCTGATCTTTGTCTACATCATCGGGCGCAACAATTCCCTGCTTCATCATTTTGAGGGCGGATTTGTGGAGCCGGGGCTGTTTTTGTCCTATGTGCTGTGTACGCTCGCGGTGATTCAGATCTGGACGTTTACCGCGTATTACATCAATCTGTACGGGCGGAACAGCGCGCGGGATCATGTGTTCCTGTTTGTGAATATGTTCCTTCTCTACTTTGTGGGGGAAGGTACGCGGCAGGACTGGCAGGCGTACCACACGCAATACAATGTCGCGTGGGCGCTCATCCTCGTCAATATCGGGCTGCAATATCTTAGGAGCTTGGAATACACCAAGTATTCCTGCGCTTCTCCGCCTTGTCATAGCCGAAAAATCCTGCGTCATCTTTGTCCATCTTATTTCCTCACAGTGCCTTAGGCGCACACCTACAAGTTTTCAAAATTGATTTCCGTGCCTTGCGGGAGAGTTCACAAGTGAGGCGTAGCCGAACGAGCGGAACGAGCCTCGATTGAGAAGGCAGTCGGGCGAATACGGCAACGGCTCAATCTCACGAGTTGCCTTGTTCCAAACGGAGAAAAAACGTCCCTCTTTCCGATTGACCATGCCCCATTTTTCCGCCGTTTTTCATTTTTTACAATCGGCTATAGGAGGAAATAAAAAGGAGGAAACGATATGCATCTGAAAAAAGCGATTTCCGCGCTGCTGGCGCTGCTCATGGGGCTGCTGTCAGGGTGCGGCAAAAAAGAGGCAGACAAATCGGTGTCATCCTCTGACAAGACAACAAGTACGGTGTCTTCTGAAAAAATCACAAACGGCGTGGTGATAACCGCGCTGAATGTGGGCAAGGCGGACTGCTTTGTGATACAGTCCAAGAAATCCGTTACGATGATCGACACCGGCACCGAGGAATCCGCCAAAACGATAGAGAAATTTCTTGATGACAGCGGCATTACCCGGATTGACCTGCTGTTTATCTCCCATTATGACAAGGATCATGTGGGAGGCGCCGATCATATCATCCGGCACTACGAGGTGGGGCAGGTTTATGCCACCTATTACGTTGCCAAGGAGTCCGACGATATCGACGAGTACAACGAGGCGCTTAAAATGAAAGGATTGTCCCCTGTCCTGGTGAGCAAAGAAATGAGCGTGTCGGCGGACGGCGTGACATGGACGTTGTATCCCCCGCAAAAGGATGATTACAAAAAGGACATCAGCAACAATTCCTCCATGGCGGCGCGGATGCGTTACGGCAAGGTGGCGGCGCTTTTCACGGGCGACGCGCAAAAGGCGCGTATTTCCGAGCTTGTCAAGACGGAAGGTCTGCAAAGCAGCATCATCAAAATGCCGCATCACGGGGAATATGAAAAGAATATTGACGAACTGCTGGAATGGGTGCAGCCGCAGTATGCGATACTGACCGGCTCAAAATCACAGCCGGAGGATGACAAAACCATGGAAGTGCTCGAGCAATACGGCGTGGAAGCCTACTGCACAAGAAACGGGACGATTACCATGCGGACGGACGGCAAGAGCGTCACCGTGACGCAGGGATGATGCTTCCCAAAGAAAATAAAGAAATCCGGAACAAAAAATTTACATTTCCCGCTTGTTTTATGCCGGTTAGTTTGATATAATACATAATTAAAGATAAACGTATGGAGGTCATCGGATATGACAAAAGTAGATATTTTTTCCGGCTTTTTAGGCGCGGGAAAAACCACTCTGATTAAAAAGCTGATCAAGGAAGCCTATCAGAACGAAATGCTGGTTCTTATTGAGAACGAATTCGGACAGATCGGCATTGACGGCGGTTTCCTGAAGGAAGCGGGCATTGAGATCACCGAGATGAATTCCGGCTGCATCTGCTGCAGTCTGGTGGGTGATTTCGGCAAGGCGCTCCGGCAGGTCAAGGAGCAGTACAACCCCGACCGCATCATCATCGAGCCTTCCGGCGTGGGCAAGCTGAGCGACGTCATCCGCGCGGTGCAGGACGCCGGCATCGACGATCTGACGCTGAACACCTTCACCACAGTGATTGACGCGTCCAAGTGCAAGATGTATATGAAGAATTTCGCGGAATTTTACAGCAATCAGGTCGAGTTTGCTTCAACCATCGTGCTGTCCCGCACATCGGATATCCGCGCCGACAAGCTCGACGAGGCGGTCGCTATTATCCGTTCGCTCAATGCCTCCGCGTCGCTGATTACGACTCCCTGGGAGCAGGTGGACGGCAAGGTGATTCTCGAAACGATGGAGAAGCGCAACACCCTCGAGGCGGAGCTGGCGCATCTTTTAGAGGAACAGAAGGAAAAGGAAAAGCACTATCACCACCATCATCATCACGAGGACGGCGAGGAGTGCGACGACCCCGACTGCGAGTGCCATCATCACCACGACCATGACGATGATGAGGACGAACATGAGCATCATCATCACCATCATCATGACGATGATGAGGACGGGCATGAGCATCACCACCACCATCATCACGAGGACGGCGAGGAGTGCGACGACCCCGACTGCGAGTGCCATCATCACCACGACCACGATGACGATGAGGACGGGCACGAACATCATCATCATCACCATCATGACGACGATGAGGACGAACACGAGCATCATCATCACCATCATGAGGACGGCGAGGAATGCGACGACCCCGACTGCGAGTGCCATCATCACCACGACCACGATCATCATCACGGACACCACCATGCGGACGATGTGTTCACAAGCTGGGGTACCGAGACTTCCGCGCACTTTACCGAAGGCTTTGTGGAGGACTGCCTCGACGAACTGATGACGGGACGCTACGGCATGATTCTCCGCGCTAAGGGCATTCTCCCGGCGGCGGACGGTCAGTGGATCCACTTTGACTATGTTCCCGGCGAGAAGGAGATCCGTGTGGGCGCGGCTGACGTGATCGGCAAACTCTGCGTGATCGGCACCGGTCTTGACAAAAAGGGTCTGGCGGCGCTGTTTACCCCTGACAAGCAATAATCTCATTATTGGTACTTTTTGCAACGCTATATAATGATTTGCCTCTTTTTCTGCAAAGGGAAAAGAGGCAAATCGTCTGAGGAAAGGAATGACGACATCACATGGATATCCCCGTGTATCTCTTTACCGGCTTTTTAGAGTCAGGCAAGACAAAGTTTATTCAGGAAACGCTTTGCGACAAGACCTTTTTTGAACAGGGCGACGAGCGCACGCTGGTCATTCTCTGCGAAGAGGGGGAAGTGGAGCTGGAACCCGACCGGTTTTACTCCAAGGCGGTCTATATCGAAACCATCGACGAACAGCGCCGCCTGAATCCCGACAAATTTGAGGCGCTGCTGCGCAAGCACAACGCCAACCGCGTCATGATCGAATATAACGGTATGTGGCTGGTGTCCGATCTCTTTCAGGCGCTGCCCGAAAACTGGGTGATTTATCAGGAATTTCTGTTTGCCGACGCCAATACCATCGAGGTTTACAACGCCAATATGCGCAATCTGGTGGTGGATAAGCTCAACAGCTGCGATCTGGCGGTCTTTAACCGCTGCACCGACGCGACCGACCGCGAAGCGCTGCATAAGCTGGTGCGGGGCGTGAGCCGCCGCAGCGACATTGTGTATGAAAAAACTGACGGAAGCGTGGCCTACGACGATATTGAGGACCCGCTGCCCTTTGACGTGGAGGCGCCCGTCATCAAAATCGGGGACGGGGACTACGCCCTGTTTTACCGCGATCTCTGCGAAAACACCATGCAGTACGACGGCAAGACCGTGACTTTCCTCGGCAGAGTGAGCAAGCGCACGGGACTGCCCAAGAACGGCTTCATCATCGGCCGTCCCATCATGACCTGCTGCGTGGAGGATATCCAGTTCAGCGGCATGTTCTGTGAGGACGGCGCGAAGGAGGTCATGGACGACACATGGGCGCGCATTACCGCCAGAATGTCCGTCAAAAACTGCAAGGTCTACGGTCGGAAAGGCCCCGTGCTTCACATGATCTCCGTCGAATCGGCACAGGCGCCCGAACAGCCGGTGGCGACCTTCTTTTAATGGAAGACAGGGGAGGAAAATCCTATGTTTTTGTCAATGCGAGAGGTCGCCGGGCTGCGCAAAAAAATCAGTCATGGTGAGAATTTGCCGGAGGACTTTCCCTTTGGCACTGTTCAAAAATAATCTGAACAATCTGACTTGTCTTTTTCGGCTCTGACTTCGTTGTCAAAGCTTGGAATACACCAAGTATTCCTGCGCTTCTC
>CACWOA010000094.1 GCA_902762395.1 uncultured Ruminococcus sp. | reverse complement strand
GTGGTAGTTTTTCCTCTGCACCAGGCGGATATGCCATTCGCTGTTGTCGCACGCTTCCCTCTGTACTTCGTCAAACGCGCCGCCCAGGCATTCCCCCACATAGTCCGCGATCTCGTCCCTCTCCAGCGTCACGCGTCCGATCTCCCGCAATGTCAGATTGACGGATTTCCTGCCGCTTCGGGCTGCCGTACACGTTACGCCCAAGACCGCGTAGCCGCAGCTTTTGAGCGAGGAAGCGAGAAGGGACGCGGAATATTCGTCCTCGTAATCGGGCGCGCCGATCTCTTCGCTCAGTTCGGTCAGCATCACGCCCACGCTCCCCCATTGCTGACTGACCACCGAACGCACTTCCGCAATCCGGCTCTGGGCGGTGCAGGTGGCAAGGTAATAGCCGTATTGGCGGCTCAATTCCCCCGCGAGTTCTTCTTCATGCAGGCATTTGCGCCCCACGGTCTCCGCAATTTCCAGCCCGCTTACCGAACCGTTCTGATGCAGTCCTGCTGCCAGCGCGGTGATTTCCTCCTGCGTCGCGCCGGCGCGTTCTCCCCGGCACTGCCCCTTCATGGGGCAGTCGGCGCATACTTTGGAAAACGCCCGGTGATAGATTTCCTCCGACGGAGGGCTGTTGCGCTTATCCAGTCCGGCGGAGACACGTTCCACCACTGTTGACACGCCTGTCAGCGCCGAAGCCGCCGCTCTCAGCCGTCCGATCACCGCGCTGTTGTCCGCCGCCGCGTAAACGCTTCGTTCCCCTTGGTCAAGCCCCGACGCGGACAGCAGCCGTTCGGCATATTCCGGCGGCAGCAGGCAGGCCGCCACACCGCCGAACGCCGCCTCCGTCAGAAAAACGTAGTCCACCCGTCCGGAAGTCAGCGTACCCACCAGGCAGGTCGCCAGATACACCGACACGGCAAAGATACGCCCGTAAACGGCGGCATATCCCGCCAGCAGGGCAGCGATCGGAATGACCGCCCCCTGCAGCAGGCTGAAATCCGCCAGCGCATTGACGGCGCCTGCCGCAATGCCCGCGACAGCGCCTCCCACTTCGCGCCTTGAAAAAAGTACCGTCAGTACCACGGCGTGCAGCAGCGCCGCACCGGGTGAGAAAAACATCACGCTGAGACGGCACAGCGGAATGGCGGCGGTACAGAGCATGACCGTCAGCGCGGCGATATTCTGCCGGCTCAGCTTTACGCCTTTCCGCCTGCCGCCCATCGCGTCAAACGCGCCCGAAAACAGCATGGCGGCAAGTCCCGCCATCACGCCTTCGATCAGGAAGAAAAGGGTGCTGTAGGAGACGAGGGAACCCGCCGTTCCGCTGATAACGGTATTGGTCAGCAGAATGCCCGCCAGTGCGGTAAAGAACGGATAAAACCGCGCCGTATTGACAAAACGCAGTTCTCCCAGCGCCCAGCGGATGCCGCCTACCGCCAGCACCACGGACATATGGCGCAGCCCCTCCATTGACAACAGGAAACCGCCGTCTGTCAGACAGCCGATCACGCCGCCCGCCGCCGCTGCCGCCGCGTAAGGCTGCGGCACGGCCGCCATCAGCGCCGCTCCGAACGGACAATATCCTCCTGGCAGCAGGGCGCGGTTCATCAGCCCGCCCAGCAGCGCGGCACCAAGCTTCGGCGCGATATGCCTGAAAAACGCCGCGTAGTCATAATGATCCTGTTTTTCCCGCAGGTGAAACCCTGCGACCGTCTCCTGTACATTCATCCACAAGTCCTCCTTAATTGGCAGATTTCCGGGAACGCCTATCTATTGTAATCAGCCTCTCCCGTGGGTTTTGTCGCAATGTGGCATTTGCCTGATATTTTTATTTGACAAGCCCTATGCGTTTTTGTATAATAAAAGAAAACAGACATTTCATCAAAGGAGCGATATCAATTGGCTAACAAAAGAAAAACAAGCACTTCCTCACAAAACCGTGCATTTGCCAAACTATCGGCATTCCTCGCGGCAGCGGTTGCCTTGACCGTACTCGTGAGCCTGGGGATTACTTATTTGCACAAAAGACAGCGGCGGCAGGAAGCGCGGCAGGCGCTTGCCGACAGCATCGTAGACGTGACCTTCCCCGAAGGACGCACTGTGCGGCAATACGGCGCGCTTCTCGAGGAAAACGGGGTCTGCACGGCGGAGGATTTTTACGCCGCGATGCGGGACACCGATTTTACCGGGAGCTATGATTTCCTTCCCTCCAACGAGCTGCTTCAGTCGCGCGAATACCCTCTCGAAGGGTATCTCTACCCCGATACCTACAGCTTTTACAAGGGAGAAAACGTCAATTCCGTTATCAAGAAATTTCTCAATAACTTTGCCGCCAAAATTCCGGACGAGCTGGTCGAATATACCAATTCCAACGGCGAGGGATTCAAAAACACCGAAATGAGTCTGGACAACGCCGTCATTCTCGCCTCCATCATCGAGCGCGAATCCCCCACCGACAACGAACGCCCCAAAATCTCCGCCTGTTTCTGGAACCGCATTGAAAATCCTTCTGTGTCCGGCACGGGCGGCAAGCTGCAATCCGACGCGACCCACTACTATCCCTATGTCGTTACCGACGCGCCCGAAGGCTTTGCAAGCGAATACGACACCTACAAAATCGCGGGACTTCCCAAGGGTCCCATTTGCAGCCCGTCGCTCAGTTCCATCCGCGCGGCGGCTTATCCCGACCCCGACTGCAAGGCGTTCTTCTTCTTCAACGACAAATATGACAACCACTACTACGCCGAAACCTATGAGCAGCATCTGAAAAACATTCAATACTGCAAGGACAACGACCTGGTCTGACCGTGGCAGCCGCGTCATCCTTATGATGGGCATTTCTGGAAGAAATATACATTTATTCAAAAAATCAAATTACCCCATGCGGAAGGAAACAGAAAATTTTTCCTTCCGCATGGGGTTATTTTTATAATTATAATTCTTTTTTTCTCGGATCGGTGTGAAAATTGGTTTCGTCAATCAGAAAATGCGGTCGGCGCTTGACTTCATAGTAAATGCGCCCGATATATTCTCCGATGATGCCGATGGAAATGAGCTGCACGCCACCGAATAAGCAAATCGTGAAAATAGTGGTGAAATAGCCCGGCAGGTCGATGCCCTCAAAGAGTATGCTCAGAAACAGGCTCAGCAGATACACCAGACTCACCCCGATGGCGGCTGCCCCGAGTACGAAGCAGAAGCGCAGCGGCTTGTTGTTGAAGGAAAGCACGCCGTCCACGCCGTATTTGATGAGCGAGGCGAAATTCCATTTGCTCTCGCCTGCCGCGCGCTGGCGGTTTTTGTAATTGATGATTTTCTCCTTGAAGCCAATCCACGAAAACAGCCCTTTGGAAAAGCGGTTGTATTCATTCATGGTCAGCAGGGCGTCAAGCGCCTTGCGGCTGAGCATACGGAAGTCTCCCACGCCGTCCGCCAGCTTCACGTCGGTCAGCCTGTCCACCAGCCGATAATAGGCGCGCGCAAAAAAGGCGTTGCGTTTGTCATCGCCTTCGCGGTCGCGCCGTCCGATCACCTGGTCATACCCCTCCCGCGCATAGGTCAGCATTTCGGCAATCAGCTCCGGCGGATGCTGCAAATCCGCGTCCATCATCACCGTGTAATCCCCCGACGCATAGCGCAGACCCGCCAGCATGGCGGATTCCTTGCCGAAATTCCGACTGAAGGAAATATACTTTACATGGGCGTCGTTGTCCGCAAAGATCCGTAATGCCTCGATCGTGCCGTCGCTGCTGCCGTCGTTGACAAAAATCATCTCGTAATCGTCGGTGATTTTCTCCAATGCCGCGCGCAACTGGTCATAGGTCATGGCAATGACCTTTTCTTCGTTGTAGCACGGCACTACCACCGAAATCAGCATATCCCTGTCTCCTCTCTCAAAGCCTGATAAAGCCGCAAATATTCCTCTTTTGTCTCTGAAAACGATCTTTCACTTTGCCCGATGGACACATGAATGACCGGCGGCACTGTCATGAGCCTGTCCCCGTTGAAAGTGAGAAATTCGTGGTACAGCATCGCGTCATCCACTGCTTTGACAAGCGATTCCTCTGTCTCATTCGGCGCGGCTACCCCCAGCGCTGTGACAATATTCCTGTATAGCTGTTTTTCGCACAGGCAATAATAGGGCAACTGCCGCTTGAGGGGGCGTGTCATATCCCCGATATAGGCTTCCGTCGCGTCGTGCAGCAGGCAAAGCAGCTTCACGCGTGGCGAATATCCTCGCGCCTCGGCTTCCCTGGCGCAATTGATGCAATGCCGCGCCACCGAGAAGAATTCACGGAAATGTCCGTTGGCGCGGCAAATCAGGCTCAGCGAATGGGCAATATCCGTGATGTCGATATCCTCCTGCGCGGGGTCTACCGGGTCAAACCGCCGCCCGCCGATCGTGGTGATATACGCCTTATTGGGATTGTTGGCGGCGGGTGCCTCTGCGTTGGATTCATTCATTCGTTATCATTTCCCTTTTTGTGAAAAAATATGTAGCCTGCCGGAGCATCAGCCGCGAAAGGGCTTGAAGCCGATGGGCTGGAAGAAACAGGAATGATGCCCTGTGTGGCACGCCGCGCCGATCTGTTCCACGCGAATGAGAAGCGTGTCGTCGTCGCAGTCGCCGCTGACCGAGACAATGCGCTGGTAATGTCCCGAAGTCTCGCCCTTGTTCCACAATTCGCCGCGCGAACGGCTCCAGAACCAGGTGCGCCCTGTTTCGAGCGTCAGGCGCAGCGATTCCTCGTTCATATAGGCGAGCATCAGCACTTCGCCTGTGGAAGCTTCCTGCACAATGGCGGGAATCAGTTCCGATTTGGCAAAATAGCGTGACAAGTCTCTCGGCTTTCCGCCTTCCGCAATGGCTTCACGCACATTCAGGTCGCCCGTATAGATCGCCTTGCCCGCAATCGCGCCGTACAAGCCCTCGTCCCGCAGCGCCGCGATATCCGCTAAGCCCGAAACGCCGCCGCTTGCGATGATATCGCAGGACACGGCGGAATTGATCTCCCGCAGTTGGTCGAGATTGGGTCCCGACAGCGTACCGTCGCGGGAAATATCTGTAAAAATAATCGTCTTTACACCGATTTTTTCCATTTCCTTTGCCAGATCGACAAAATACACATCGGAGGTATCCAGCCAGCCCTCCGCCGCGACCATGCCGCCGCGCGCGTCGATGCCGATGGCGATGCGATCGCCGTACTTGGCGACGGCTTCCTTGGCAAAGGCGGGATTTTTGACCGCCGCCGAGCCGAGGATGACGCGGGAAATGCCATGCGTGAGGTATTCTTCGACCGCCTCCATGGTGCGGATGCCGCCGCCAACCTCCACTTTCAGCCCCGTTTCATTTGCCACACGGAGAAAAATCTCCTTGTTGACGAGCGCCGCGTCCTTCGCGCCGTCCAGATCTACCATGTGAATCCACTCCGCGCCGGCTTCTTCAAATGAACGCGCCGTCACCAGCGGGTCCTCTGCCACCTTGTGCGCCGTCGTGTAGTCACCCTTGACCAGTCTGACGCAGTTGCCGTCTTTAATATCTATGGCGGGAAAAATTTTCATACCTGATTGTCACTCCTGATTGGTTGTTGGTTCCGAAGAAAGGCCCACTAATTGATGGACGGCTTCTTCATTCCAGAATTCATTCGACCAGTAAAAATACGCTGTCTTGCGCTTTTTGAAAATACGGAAGGGTATTCTGGAATTATCATAAATATGCATAACGTCGCACACTTCCTGCAACTGAGGAATCAGCGCCAGCGCTTTGGTGTAGCGGGAGCGGATTTTATCCTCGGGAACACTGTGTCCCCCGTTTTGCACACGCGACTGCACGCGCACAATATTGATATCGACATTTCCGGTCAACACATAGATACACCTGATAAAGTAGCCTTTTTCTTTCGCTTTCTGCAGCAGTTTCAGGTTTCGGTCTGTTGACATGACCGTTTCAAACGTAAAGCTGATTCCTTGCTCCACCGCTTCTTCTCTCAGTTTTTCCGCCATTATGGCAGCATCAAGATCAGAACAGTGATTGGTTCGTTTAATGTCGTCTGCATTGATATATGGCTCAATTATTTTGGCTAATTGCGTAATCGTAGATTTGCCGCTTCCGTTGGGACCGGCAAACACGATGATTTCCGGTTTCTTATGAGTTTGTTCCCACATATTTTCTGCTCCCATCGGGATATTCCAGATAGGCAGACTTACGCTGCATATCGTATCCGGCAATCGGCACACCCTTGATGCGCTTGATTTCGTTCTCAATCCTCACAGCTTCCATAAAGCGCCGCGTCAGTTCCTCATCGGAAACGCCGCACATGGAATCCAGCTCGTTCTCTTCTTCCGTGACAGGCTTCCTATCTTCCACTGATAACACCTCTTTGGTTACAGCACGCCCTTGGTGGACAGCGTGCCTTCGTATTCGATTCTGACGGCCGCCTTGAGC
>CACWOA010000093.1 GCA_902762395.1 uncultured Ruminococcus sp. | reverse complement strand
ATGAGCAGCACCTTGCCTTGGTAATCCGAAAGAGGCACGTCGCTGCCTTGCGCGTCCTTCACAGTGAAATCGTAAACAGACATGAAATGTTCCTCCTTTTGGTATTTCACTTAATTCGATTGAGTTAAATTAAATTTGATACTTATATTATAGACTCCCTATGTGTCGCTGTCAAGTATTTTTTCTATTTTTCCCGGGGAAAGATTTCCCGGGGAATCCTTAAAAAAACATAAATTTCCCCCGAAAACTGTTTTCATCATGCCATAGATGTGGTATAATGGGGGTATAAATCCATCATATGGAGTTGAATTGCTTGAATAAAAACAACATTACTACCAAATCGGCGTTTGTGGCGATTGTGGGCAAGCCGAATGTGGGCAAATCTTCCATTTTGAATCGTCTTTTGGGGGAAAAGGTGGCGATCGTTTCCGCCAAGCCCCAGACCACCCGCAGCAAGATCATGGGCGTGATGAACGCGGGCGAGTACGGCGAGACACAGCTGGTTTTTACCGATACCCCCGGTCTGCACAAGCCCAAGAACAAGCTGGGCGACTATATGGTCAAGACCATTGTGGACAGCATCGGGGATGTGGATATGTGCCTGATGGTCGTGGAGGAATCCGGCAAGCTGCATGAGGCGGAGCTGGAATTGATCGAGAAATTCAAAAAGCTCGACATGCCCGCCGTGCTGGCCATCAACAAAATTGACAGGCTGCCCGACAAAACCCGCCTGCTCGAACGCATCGCGCAGTTCAGTCAGTTGTATGATTTCGCGGGCATCATTCCTGTGAGCGCGCAGGACGGCGACGGACTGGAGGCGCTGGTTGACAAACTGTGCGAGCTGGCGGAGGAAGGCCCTCACTTTTTTGACGAAGACACGCTGACCGACCAGCCCGAACGCGTGATTGCCGCCGAGATCATCCGTGAAAAGCTGCTCCGGCTGCTCAGCGACGAGGTGCCTCACGGCACGGCGGTGGAAATCGAGAAAATGCGGGAGCGCGAAAACGGCGGCATTATGGATATCGAGGCGACGATCTACTGCGAAAAGGAATCCCACAAGGGCATTATCATCGGCAAAGGCGGCGCCATGCTCAAAAAAATCGGCACCTATGCCCGCACTGATCTGGAGAAATTCCTCGAAACCAAGGTCAATCTCAAACTTTGGGTGAAGGTCACGCCCGACTGGCGCAACAAAGCGGGTGGACTCAAGCGCTTCGGCTATACAGACAAGTAATGTGAAGTGTGAAAAGTGAAATGTGAAATGATTTTGGAGGGAAATGTTCATGGAAATGATACAGGAATTGTTGGATTGTCTTGCGGAGATGGATTTCTACGGATTTGACGAGGATTTTGTCAATGAACTGCTGGACAGCCGCGACAGTGAGGGCTTTGACGGCGAGTGGTCGCGGGTGTACCGCGAGATAGAGTCGCGCAAGAACCCCTCTGTCTATACGGAAGCCAGCGAGGAGGAACAGCAGGACATTTGCCGTCAGGCGTTCATGACGGTGGAAGAGCACGTCCCCGGCGAGCTTTCGGAGTATGTTTCCGACGATTTCGGATTGATTTATGACAGTTTCGTGCTGGGGTACCGTGACGCGTGGCTTGACAAGCTGATCGCCGCCTATCGCAGTAAAAACATTCCGGCGGGCGAGCTTCATGAATGAGATATTACTGACCTACGAATGACCGATCAGCTTGGAATACACCAAGTATTCCTGCGCTTCTCCGCCTTGTCATAGCCGAAAAATCCTGCGTCATCTTTGTCCATCTTATTTCCTCACAGTGCCTATGGATAAACAGATATCTCCCCTTTATGAAACAATGAACCGCAGTTTTGCAATCCATCAAAAACTGACATGATTGATAAAAAACGGAGATGGCGGATAATGAGTAATCAGGAAGCATGGGATAAATTTGTGGAGACCGGCAGGGTGGATTACTATTTGCTCAGCCGGGGCATTGACATTTACGCGCAGGGATATGTGGCGCGTGTGGAACAACCTTCCGCGGAAAATGCGGAGTCTGTCGGAGGTGACAGCGTTGCATCAGAAGGTGGAGGGAATCGTGCTGAATGCTGTTACAACGGGTGACAACGACCGCCTTTGCACGATACTCACCGACAAATTAGGCGTGATTGCGGCGTATGCCAAAGGCGCCAGAAATATGAAGAATAAAAATTTTACCGCGACGGCGCAGTTTGTGTACGGCAGCTTTGACCTCTTTCGCCACAGAGGTTCTTTCACGATCGACGAATCCGAGTATGAGGAGCTGAACCTTGGTCTGCGCGACGACATCGTGCGTCTTTCCGTCGCGCAGTACCTTTGCCAGTTGTCGATGGAACTGGCGCCGGAGGGGGAAGCGGCAGGCGAATACCTGCCCGTCCTCCGCGCGGCGTTTTACTATCTTTGCGGGGAGACCCGTGACCCGAAGCTCATCAAAGCTGCGGCGGAGCTGCCTGGCTGGACGCGCACTGTATTTTTTCCCCTCCTCGGCGCAGATCAGATGCGGCAACTGCGCGCGCGGCGGGGGAGAGGACAGCCTGCCGCTGAGCCGTGGCGCGCTGACCGCCATGCGCCACACGGTGCTGTCGGATGTGCGGAAGCTGTACGCCTTTTCGCTCAGCGGAGAAAGCCTCGGGCAGTTTTATCGCGCTTCGGAGGCCTTCGTGCTTTGCAAGCTTGAAAAAAAGCTGACAGCACTTGCATTTCTGCGCACATTGTTGTAAAATAAAGTTAGAAACAGAGGAAATTTTGGATAATGACATATAGTATGAAATACCTTCTTCAAAGCCTGCAAACCGATGGCTATGAGCGATTAGCGGTGATGCGGCGCATGTCGGATCAGGCGTTGCTGCAAGTGAGTTTTGGCGAGTGGGACGAATATCTCGACAATGGCGCTCCCTCGGTGAAGAGAAAACCGGGCGATACGCTGACGGGGCATTTGTCTGTCGGACTGGTGTGTGACAGCGAAACGGTCAGCCGCCCCTTGTCGCACAGGCAGCCTGTCCCTCAATCCCCGCACGTCGAGGCGGTGGTGGAGATTATCCAAATCATGGCGGATGATGCGGTTTTGGCGGCGTCTTCGCTGCAAGAAGAAGCGATTCTCATTGCGTTTGAGAGCGCCGTTCCCTATGCGGTGGGAGAGAGAATTCTGATACAAGGCGAGTTGAAATGGAATGAGGACATTTGAGGAAATGATACGTCATTTCAGTGAACTGTTTCCCGATATTCCGTCCGAGGAATTGTTTGCCCCGGCGAAACCGAAAGATTTAGACGCGTTGGTGGAATTGTTCGGCGGCAGGGCAGAGCGTGTGATCGAATTTTACCGTCAATATGAACCGCAAAATCTGCCAATGTTGCCCTGCTATGCCGGTCTTTGCGATATAGCGGGCATCCTTGCGGAAAACCGCTGTGAAACAGGACAATACCTTGCGGCGTGCGGAGTGTTTGTCATCGGCACGACGGTGGGCGGGGGACTGATTTGCATTGACACCAACGAAGAACAAAACGGCGATCCGTCGGTGCGTGTGATGGATCACAGCTTTACGTACTACGACGAGGAAACCCGCTGCGCGAAAATTTACCTCTGGCGCGGTAATTGGGGCGATTTCGGCGTTGACGTCAGCCGTGACGGGACGCCGGAGGTTACGCCTGCCAATATCCAAAGATACAGCCATCGGCTGAGTGAATCCTTTACGGATTTTTTCTATGCGCTCTCTGTCAATCAGTACGAAGACATTGAGGAATATGTATGATGATAGATTTAAAATATGGGAGATAACATGAACGAAAACAGAGACTACCGGGTGCTGGAACTCGGCAAGGTGCTGGAGATGCTTGCGGCCAAATGCTCCTGCGCCGACACTGCCGATTCCGCGTTACGAATAGAGCCGCAGACCGACCTGAACAAGGTGCATGAGATGCTGTTGCAAACCTCCGACGCACATATGCTTGCCGGACGCTTCGGCACCCCGTCCTTTGCGGGTGCGCCAAATATCGCCAATCCCCTGCGGCGCGCGCAGTCGGGAGCGGTGCTTTCCATGGGAGAGCTGCTGAAAATCGCCTCGGTCATGAAGACTATCCGCCTGCTGCGGGACTGGCGCAGCCATTGCGAGGGCGTTTCCACTTCGCTTGACGGGCATTTCATGACGCTTGCCTCCAACAACAGCTTAGAGGAAAAAATTACCGCCTCCATCAACAGCCCGGAGGAAATGAACGACCGCGCGTCGGCGGAATTATACGACATCCGCCGCAAGATCAAGAACGCGGAAAGCCGTGTGCGTGAGCAGCTCGAAAAACTCATCCGCTCCGCTACCTATCAGAAATATTTGCAGGACGCGCTTGTTACCATGCGCGACGGACGTTTTGTCGTACCCGTCAAGGCGGAATTTCGCGGACAGGTCGCGGGTCTGGTGCATGATACCTCTTCTTCCGGCGCGACGGTATTCATCGAGCCGATGGCGGTGGTGGAAACCAACAACGACATCAAGCTTCTCAAAGGACGCGAGCAGGAGGAGATCGAGCGCATTCTCACCGCGCTGTCGGGTGAATGCGGCGACAACGCCGATATGCTGATTGCCAGCTACCACACCATGATCGAGCTGGATCTTCTCTTTGCCAAGGCGAATCTCGCCTATGATATGAACGCGTCGGTTCCCGTGGTGACGGCGGACGGCGTGATCGACATCAAAAAAGCGCGGCATCCCCTCATTGACAAGCATAAGGTGGTGCCGTCGGATATCCGTCTGGGCGGCGATTACGACACCCTGATGATCACCGGTCCCAACACGGGCGGCAAGACCGTCACGCTCAAGACGCTGGGTCTGCTGACGGCGATGACCATGTGCGGCATGATGATTCCCGCGGGGGACAACAGCCGCCTCTCGATCTTTGACAATATTCTCGCGGATATCGGCGACGAGCAGTCCATCGAGCAGTCGCTCTCCACCTTCTCCGCGCATATGACCAACATCATCCGCATTTTCGGGGCGGCGGGCAGCCGTTCGCTGGTGCTTCTTGACGAACTCGGCGCGGGTACCGACCCCATCGAGGGCGCGGCGCTGGCGGAGGCGATTATTGAACAGCTCCGCGCCAAAGGCGCGAAAATCGCCGCCACCACCCATTATGCCGAGCTGAAAAGCTACGCGCTCACCACGCCCGGCGTGGAAAACGGAAGCTGCGAATTTGACGTAGCCACCCTGCGCCCCACCTATAAGCTTCTCATCGGGGTGCCGGGGCGTTCCAACGCCTTTGCCATCTGCGCCCATCTCGGTATGCCGGAGAAGGTCGTGCAGCAGGCGCAGTCGCTGGTTTCGGGGGACAATACCCGCGTGGAGGATGTGGTGGCGCAGCTTGACGCGTCCCGTCAGGAGATGGAGCGCAAACTGCGCGAAGCCGAACAGACCCGCGCCGAAGCCGAAGCCGTCAAAGCCGACATGAAGGAACGCGAGGCGAAGCTGGAAAAAGCCAAACGCGAGGAAATCGAACAGGCGCGGCGTGAAGCTTCCCGCATTGTCTCACAGGCGAGGGCGGAGGCGGATGACCTTCTCAAAGAGATCGACAAGCTGCGCAAGGATTATGAATCCGCCAGAATTTCCGCCTTAAACGGCGACGCAAAGGCAACCCTGCGGGCGCGTCTGCGCCGCATGGAGGCGTCGGTCGATCCCGTGGAGCGGCGCTCCAACGAGGGCTATGTGCTGCCGCGCGATCTGAAAATCGGGGACACCGTGGAGGTGTTCGGTCTGGGCGAACGCGGCACGGTGCTGGCACTGCCCGACAAATCGGGCAATGTGACAGTGCAGATGGGCATCATCAAATCCCGCGTCAAGCTCTCGGAGCTGCGTTTGGTGGAGGAAAGCAAGATCACGCTCAACGGGCAGAAAAACCGCAGGAAAAGCGGCGCCACCCACAGCATTGACACCAAGCGCGTACAGACCGAGGTGGATGTGCGCGGCTGTACCGTTGAGGAAGGCATTCTGGAAGTAGACCGCGTGATTGACCACGCGATCGTCATGAAGCTGGGCGAGGTGCGCGTGATTCACGGCAAAGGCACCGGCGCGCTCCGTGCGGGACTGCACCAGCATTTCCGCAAGCATCCGAGCATCCGGTCCTTCCGTCTCGGCGTGTACGGCGAGGGCGAAACCGGCGTGACGATACTCGAACTGAAAAAATAACGCGAAACGGGACGAATCAGGAATGCGGAGTTTGAAATACGGAATGAGTGAAAGTGCTTTCTGAGGAAAGAAAGGGGAGATAAGCAATGATGTATCCTTTTTTGCAGTTGGACGACAATACGGAGATTGTACATTCGGAAATGCTGCCCAATGGAGAAGTAAAAGTGTATGTGGAAAAGCCCGATGAAAAAGACTGTTTCCACAACGCGTATTGTTATTTACCATCTTACCGATGGGAGAATATCTTCGGTTTTTCTGATGAAGAAATTGCAAAATACCAAAGTATTATAGAATCGGTTGCACATTTGATTATTGAATTTTCTCAGTGTGGAGGATTTGATCATGCCGCAAATTTTTAAAATCGGTTCCTATTGGGTGTTCTTTGGGTCAAATGAGAATCAACCGTTAGAGCCGATACATGTGCATATTTCGTCAGGAGGCCCAAATCCAAATGCTACAAAAGTGTGGATCACAAAATCCGGCAAGTGCTTGCTGTGTCACAACCGCTCAAAAATACCAAGTGTAGCACTAAAAAATATTATGAGAATCATTGAGGCGAGAAGCGGCGAAATTGTTGAAAAATGGATTTCTTACTTTGGAGAAATCAGATATTTTTGCTAAACCTTGTACCCCCATTGCGTAGGCAATCCAATATATTTTCGCCCGTCAGATGACAGGATTTTACATATTCCGGCGTTTGCGGGCAAGAAGGAGAAATGAAAAATGGAAAAAGAAACCAACCAGGCCATCCCTTTAGGCGGAAGCACTTCCGACGGCGGCACCGTGGTGCCGTCTGCGAGCAACGCGACGGTAGCTGTCGCTGAACCGGCGCAGCTGTCCCAGCCCCCTGCCAAAAAGAACAATGCCATTGTCTTTGTGATACTGGGACTGGCGGCGCTTCTCTTTGTCTGCGCCATCGGCGCGGGCGTGCTGTTCCTCTTTGCCACCACCGACACCATGCCCAAAGCGCCGGAAGTGACCACCGACATGAACACGGTCATCAAGGATTCCGCGCTGGAAATGCTCAGCGACAAGAAGATCAGCCTCAATTCCGACGAAATCAACCTCTTCCTGCAAATGCTGGTGGAAAAATCTTCTGAGAAGCTGGCGGAAAACGGCGTGCAGATCAACGACTTTTTCTCGGTTGTCGCCAACGACAAGATCACCTTCTATTGCCGTCTCAATTACAAAGGCGTCACATGGCCGGTCAAAGCCGTGGCGGATGTGAGATATGACGATCCTTACATCATCATCGGTCTGAAAAACGCCAACCTCGGCAAGCTCGATCTGCCGCCCGAGATGGTGCTCGACTTCTTCGGAAAATATTATGTGAGCGACAATATCACCATGCGCAACGGCTTCATCTATTACGATACCACCGATTTCAACGATCAGATTTCCGCCGTGGCGCTTTCCAGCCTCGGACTCACGCCCGATTCCGCCAAAACCGACACCGACGACGGTGAAAACAAGGGATTCTCTATCAAGAGATGGTGGAAGAACCTTGTGGGCAGCGTTTCCAATTCCGTCAAGAACTGGGCGGCAAAGGTCGTCAGCGACTTTATCCATAATGTGAAGTTCCAGGATGTCAAGGTGATTGATAACCAGCTTGTCATCAGCGTTACTTATGACGAGGATAAACAGGGAGATACGGCTTCTTCCACGGACACCGATGACGGGGAGACCGGAGAGACCACCGAAAGCGACACCGCACAGGATTAAGTTTTTTACAGACAAAGCCATAAGATGATAAAGACAGCACCGCGCGAAAATCAGCCGAATCATTTCGTGCGGTGCCGTTTTATCCATGACACAGGGAGGATCGTATCATGATAACCGATTCGTTTGACAACCGCAGCGAGGCGATCATATCGCCCGAATCCTTTTTCGGAGAAAAAAAGAACATCTGTGACACCGCCATTGTCACCTTTTCGCGGGAAATTGACGCGGCCGTTCTGGCGCGTTATCCCCATGAAACGATTGCCGAACTTCACCCCTGCAACCGAATCCGCCCGATACATCTTCTCACACTGGAGGACGGTCGGAAGGTCGTGTTTTACCTGACCGAGATCGGTTCGACGCTGGCCGCGACCGACGTGATCGAAGTGAACTGGCTGACGGGAGCGGCGCATTTTATTCTGTTTGGCTCCGCCGGTGCGCTTGACAGGGAAGCGACACAGGGAAAGTATGTGGTTCCCACAGCCGCCTACCGCGACGAGTGAATGTCCTATCACTACGCGCCGCCCTCGGATTACATATCTGTACCCAATGCGGAATTTGTGGCGGAGGTATTCCGTCAGTGCGGTCTGCCGTATGTGAAAGGAAAGGTCTGGACGACCGATGCGATGTACCGCGAGACGCGGGATCTGGTGCAAAAGAGAAAATCCGAAGGCTGTCTGGCGGTGGAGATGGAACTGGCGGGCGTGCAGGCGGTCTGTGATTACTACGGCTTACAACTCTACGATTTTCTGGTGACGGGGGATATTGTCGATCAGCCGGAATATTCTCCCGAGGGGCTGTTTGAAGCCAATCATGCGTGGGACAAGTTTGATGTGGCGCTGGAGATCGCCCGAAGCATCGGATAAAAAGGAATTTGCCAGTCAAAATAGGTTGAAAGATAAATGAGAGGGGTTTATTGACGAGTATTAACTATGGCACTGTTCAAAAATAATCTGAACAATCTGACTTGTCTTTTTCGGCTCTGACTTCGTTGTCAAAGCTTGGAATACACCAAGTATTCCTGCGCTTC
>CACWOA010000092.1 GCA_902762395.1 uncultured Ruminococcus sp. | reverse complement strand
GACAAGGAAGCGGACGAGGATTACCGCTTTGATGTGAGCCTTGAAGAGATCTCCAACGCGAGATATCACGTCTTTGTGGTGACGGACGGACAAAAGGTCCGCCTGCTGGTGGGACGCTGGAAAAACAAAAAACACCTCAACAAATGCAAATTCCTCGACGAAACGGAAATCACCGCGAAGAAATACCAGGAGATCATCAACCGTGTGTATCTCTATTTCCACAACAACGTGGAGCCGGCGTCATGGAAAAAAGAAATACCCTGCTGATCCATTATGCTCCCTTGCCGTTTTTTGTGCAAAGCGGAGCATTTTTGTTTTTCTTTGTCAAATCATTTGCAATCGGGCTTTCGATATGATATAATAATGATTCAGGACATTCTCGCAAATCATCAGAAAGGATGCAGGGAGATACGCATGGAGTTTTCGATCAACATGGGACAATGGAACGCCGTTTTTGCCGTGCCTGCCGCCGTAGTGGACGAACATATGAAACTGGCGGGCGCGGCGCAGCTCAAGGTGCTTCTCTATCTGCTGCGGCACGCGGGACAGCCCGTCACATTGGAACAGCTTTCCTTTGCCGTCGGACAAAAGCCCGCCGACACGCAGGACGCGGTGGATTACTGGGTCAATTGCGGCGTGTTTTCACGAAGCGGCGACACGGCGGCGGAAGACGCGCCTCCTCTCTCCCCCGCCTCTTCCGTACCCGCGCCGGACACCGCGCCGGAAGAACCGGCGCAGGGCAAACAGGAACCATCCCCTGCGGAAACGATTCCTGCCGCCTCCATCGCCAACGCGCTGGGGCAAAGTCCTCTCCGCAGGTCCAAGGACAAGCTCCGCTATCCTTTTGACGAATGCATGAAGTACGTCGCGGAGGATGAGGGGCTTCGCAATATGCTGACGACGGTGGAAGCCTCCCTCGGCAAACAACTGACCCATACGGAGGTGAGCTGCTTTGTGACACTGGTGAAGTGGTACGGTATGCCCTGCACCATCGTTCCTATGCTGATACAGTATTGCAAATCCATCGGGAAATGCAGCATTTCCTACATCGAATCGACGGGCATCGGCTGGACAGAGGAGGAAATCGACAATTTTGAAAAGGCGGAGCAGAAAATTTCCGCCCTCACATCCCGCCGCCGCGCATGGACGACGGTGCGCTCCGCCCTCGAAATTCCGGAACGCAAGGCGACGGAATCCGAAATGAAATACAGCGATCTCTGGATCAACGCGCAGCAGCTTGACATCGAGCTGATCCGCCATGCCTATGACAAATGCGTCAACAAAAACGGCAAAATCAGCTTTGCCTATATGAACGGTATTCTCAAGCGCTATTTTGAGCAGGGCATTACCGACATTGCCTCCGCCCTCCGACTGGATGAGCAGCACCGCGAGGAGATGGAAACCCGCCGCGCGGCACGCAAGGAAGCCGACGCGGGCAGCATCAGCCGGCTGGCGGGCGCGCATAACAGCAGCGGACGGTACGGGGAGACTTACGCCACCGAGGAGATCGAAGCGATTCTCGACGCGGAGTGGATGTCAAAGACCGTCGGCAGTGACAGCGACTATGATTATGACGATTAAACCAGATCAGGGAGGGACTCCTATGGCATACTCACAGGAAATATATGAAAACGCCAAAATCCGCCTCGACGCGCGCCGGCAGCAGGCAATGCGCGAAAACGAGGAACGGCGCAAGGCGTTTGTGGCAATGAACCCCGAATACGGCGAGCTGGACCGCAAAATCGCCCAGACATCCATTCAGCTCACACGCGTCATGCTGAGCGGACAAAAGGACATCACCCAGGCGGTCGCGGAGATTCGGGACAACAACCTCGCCATGCAGGCGCGGCAGCGGGAGATTCTGCATCAGAGCGGCTGTCCCGACGACTTTTTAGAGCCAAAGTTCCAGTGTCCCCAATGCGGTGACACCGGCTATATCAACGGAAAAATGTGCGCCTGCTTCAAGGAAATGCTGCGGCAGGAAGCCTACGAGGAGCTTAACCGTTCCACGCCGCTCGAACTTTGCTCCTTCCGCAGCTTTTCCATGGATTTCTACCCCGACAAGGCGGAAAATTCCCACCTCTCCCCCCGTCAGATTATGGATAAAGTGAAGAAGAGCTGCTGGGACTATGCCAATCATTTTACCACCGACTCCCCCAACCTGATGTTTCAGGGCGGCGTGGGACTGGGCAAAACCCATCTCTCCCTTGCCATCGCGGGAAAGGTCATCAGCAAGGGCTACGGCGTCATCTACGGTTCGGCGCAGAATTTCTTCAACACCATCGAGTCGGAACACTTCGGCAGAGGCGACGACAAGCAGTACACCCTGAATCTTCTCAAATCCTGCGACCTGCTGATTCTCGACGATCTCGGCACCGAGTTCATCACGCAATTCACCACGGCGACCCTGTATGACATCATCAACACCCGCCTGCTGCGCCGTCGTCCTACCATTATCAGCACCAATTTCAACATTGACGGTCTGCGCAAAAAATACGACGACCGTATCACCTCCCGTCTGTCGGGCAATTATGAGCGCGTGCAGTTTGTGGGCAGCGACGTGCGCATCACCATCAAAGTCAAGAAAAAAATTCCCGGACAAAACAGTTGATTCGATCAAAGACAACCATTGCTTCGCAAGCAAAATCCGCTGTGTCAGACTTCAAAGAAAAGCTGACACAGCGGATTTTTGTTATCATAAAGAGTTACGAATAGGTGGCTCCCGCCGGCAGATGATCCGTGTAAACGGTCTTGGCAAGCGGATTATAAAGATTGTAGGATTCCTTTTTTTTACTGATCTGTTTGCCGTCCTGATAAACGATGCGCCACACGCGGATGGTTTTTCCCTTGTCGCCGCCTACGGAATATCCTTCACGATATTCCATCGTCGTGCGCTTATAGTTGACGGAATAAGCTACCGTGTTTTCCACTTCGCTCTGGAGTTTAGCGGTTATGCCGTCGGCCGTGCCGGTAATCGTGGCAGTCAGTTTCGAGTTTTCCCAGGTAAAGCGGATCTTGATGGGGTATTCCTTGTCGTTTTTAAATTTGAAATCGAGGTGTCCCCAGTCCACGGTCGCATCGCAGCCTTCCGTGGGCCAGTAATGTATGACATACAAATGATTGTGCCGTTCGGTGATCTTGAGATTGGCGTAAAGCGCCGCGCAATACAAGGTTGTGGACACCTGGCAAATGCCGCCGCCGTAATCCTCGGTGGAGCCGGAGGAAAGATAGACCGGGGCTTTCATAAAACCATTGGCGGCGGTGCGCTGACCGACAACGCTGTTAAAGGAAAATTCCTCGCCGGGCTGCAAGATCATGCCGTCAGTAGCGCCGTTGTAGGTGTTGATTTTGGTGGCGGCCTGTTCCACGTTGTTTCTTCGCTCCGCGGAGGAACCTTTATAGGAAGTCGTGCAGTCGGAAAGCTCGTCGAGACAATAGGGAGCGCGTACCTGTTTCAGACTGATCTCGGGATAGGTCAGCGTAAGCTGAATCTCCCATTGCCCCGCGTCGGGAGAGGCTTCCATCCTATTTCGCGCTGCCGTCAGGTCAAAATCCTTGCCGATGATATCAGCGGTAAACTTCGGATTGCCCGCCGCATCCAGCGTCACATACGCGTTTTCGGGAGCGCATTTGACCTTGCGGTAGATTTCGTCGATATCCACCTCCGGCGCGACAAGTGTGATGATCTGCGTTGTAATGGGGCTGTTATCGCCGGCGGCAATTCGCTGTGACAGGGCGGCAATCAGATAATTGTAATCAATGCCTATGCCGTCGGTGCCCTTGTAAACCGTCATTTTGTCCCCTTTGATGGTGTAATGCGGCTCCACCATCGGCGTGCCATATTCCTTGGCGAGGTCATAAATAAACTGGCGGACGGCGGTTTCATTGAAACAGAGATTTCCTTTGGTTGTGATAATCTTTGTTTTTTCCATGCCGTTTTCGTCGGTGTAGGTGATTTCTTCGCTGTAGCCGTCGCTATGGGGCGAAACCGTGAAATCGTAATCTCCCAGATAAAAGAGTTCTTCCCGACCATCCACCAGCAGCGTAAAGCTGCGTTCCGCAAGGCGTTCCGACACGGCCGGCTGCATGGAGAGCGCCACGGTTTCCGGCGTCATGTGGGCAAGGGAATTGTTGACCTTCATGGGCAGCATGGTAACGACCAATAGATAAAACAATGTGCCAAACAGCACAATGACCGCCAATGCGCCGCCGAAATAAACACGGCTGTCCATCTGTTTGAAATCAAAATCAAGCTTCTGTCGTTGACGACCGGAGCTTGACCGGCTATATCTGTAACGTGAACTCATAACAAAAAGCTGCTCTCCTTTTAAACTGATGCGTGAAAATGCCACTCTCCGTCAATAAGCTGAAAAACAACCACCCATTCAGTGTTGTAAGTATCTCCCACATAATCCACTGTCACATCATCCGCTGAAATTTCTATCCAATAGGGGCGGGTTTTGAAATAGCGAATATCCCGCAAGGGATCATGTACCGTATCACGAGGCAGTTTGTTTTCCTTTGCCAACTTCTGAAATCTTTCCCACTCACTTTGGTTTTTTTGCTGAATCTGGTTATCCAGCTCATTAAAATGCAGCAAAACATCTATCAGCCATTCTTTGCGCACGCCCTCGCCAATATTGATTTCTATGCCGGACGCCCTATCTGTCAGCGCATCGGGCAATACTGACAGATCCCGTATTTCGTTGATAAGCTCGGTAAAATCAAATCGACCCAGCGCAAAGGGATTTTGTGCAAAAAGGCGGTTAAATCTCATGAATTTCTCCTGTTCTCGGTTTCTCCGTCATATTCTCATACGCTGTCGTCAAGCGCCTGAATTTCGGTGAACCAGAAACCTTTCAACGCAATGGCCTGTTCGTCACAGTTTGTCAGACGCGCTTCAAAATCCTGGAGCATGCCGTCCGGAATTTTGAAATCGGAGGCGAATCGGGGATTTTTCCGGTTGACCTCCGCGATGAATGCGTCGAAGATCATCAGGCATTCATACAATGATTCCAGGGAGGAATTGAGAATCCAGGTATAAGACAAGTCCTCATGGTCGCAGATCATGACCCGATCGGAGAATTTGTCGATGCAGATGATATCGCCATTGGGCAAAATGCCGATGGGATAATACCCCAGCTTTTCCAGCGCGCCAGCGGTTTTGTCGTCTGTGCGAATAAATTCCATAAAACGCAGCCACGGCTCAGCAGACGCAGGCAGACCGCATTCGCGCAGCGCGACCGCGGAAGATTCGCTCAGCCCCCGCGCTGCGGGAGTGGACAGCGCAAACCGCACCAGCGGCGATTTCCGCCATTGTCGGGAAAAATCCTGTGCATTCATATCATTTTCTCTCCCCAAAAAACAAAATGCCCCGCCGTTGCTCACGCAGCAACATAGGGCGGTCGGTATCTCTTTTAGATTTTACCACATCTCAAAATGATAGTCAACACTCTATATAAGAGAATTTGTAAATTCTTGCGTGCATGACAATCAGAAAGACATCAAAGAGAGGGGATTGCTTTTTTACATCTATAGCAATTCCATCGGGTATCTTTTTTCCCGGTTTCTTTCAAGACATTTTTTTCACACTAATGTGGTACAAAGAAAAGGCGTAAGATCGTTACGTCAAAAAATTGGAATGAAATTTTATACTATAAATGAGCAAAAAAGCGGCGCATTCGTGAAAATGCATATATAAAAAGAAAAAAGAGTGCAGAAGTCAAGATGATTTGATTTCCGCACTCTTTTGTTTTTCAATGGTAGCCGATGTTTGGTTATTCCGTAATCAGTTCCTTCACATCCACGCGCCTGACACGTCCCGCCATCAGGTAGGCAAAGAGAAAAAAGCAGACGCACAGCAGCGCAACCGGTACGGCAACCGTCAGCGGCGTGAAGGCGACGCGGAAGCTGCTCACGCCGATGTTCCACAGCATCATGGTGAGCACCCTGCCGGAGAGCCACAGGCTGAGGGCGGAACCGATTCCCGCGCCAATGAGGGCAAGCAGCAGGAAGCGCACCGCGAATTGCAGACGCAGGCGGCGCACGCGGAAGCCAATCGCCTTGTAAATGCCGATGTCGGTCTTTTCCTGCAGGAAAGTCTTTTTGCAGACCATGACCACGACCACCAGCGCGAAGACAATCGAGAACAGATAGATAAACGCTTTCATCGCGTTGATGGCAATGGTAAAGGTATCGTCCAGGTTGCCGTCCTCATTGAGCTCACATTCCACATATGCCCCGTATGCGTTAAGGATTTCGCTTTGAATGGCTTTCAATTCCGATTTGTCTTCCACATGGAATCCGGCATAATTCACGTTTTTGATACCGATTTTTCTGACACACTCCAGATTGGTGGCAAAGCAGCGCCCCGTGTCATTGACACACTGGAACAGACCGGTGATGATACATTCGGCTTTGCCGTCCTTGGAAATCGTCACCTTGTCCCCGACGCGCAA
>CACWOA010000091.1 GCA_902762395.1 uncultured Ruminococcus sp. | reverse complement strand
TATCGGGCAGGACACGGTCAAGCAGAATCTTTCGGTGTATATCAGCGCAGCGCTGGCGCGTCACGAAAGTCTCGACCACTGCCTTCTCTACGGACCGCCGGGGCTGGGCAAGACCACGCTTGCCGGTATTATCGCGCATGAAATGGGCGTGGGACTGCGCATCACATCGGGTCCCGCCATCGAACGCCCCGGCGATTTAGCGGCGCTTCTCAGTTCGCTCAATGCGGGCGACGTACTCTTTATTGACGAGATTCACCGCCTGTCGCGGACGGTGGAGGAAATCCTCTATCCCGCGATGGAGGACTTTGCCATCGACATCATGACGGGCAAGGGGCAGGGCGCGATGAGCTATCATCTGCCGCTGCCGAAATTCACCCTGGTCGGCGCGACGACCCGCGCGGGGCAGTTGTCCGCGCCGTTGCGCGACCGCTTCGGTGTGGTGCTGCGTCTGGAACTGTACACTCCCGAACAGCTCGCGGATATCGTGGAGCGTTCGGCGGGCATTTTAGGCATTGCCATTGACCGCGAGGGTGCGCTGGAACTCGCGTCGCGTTCGAGAGGAACGCCGCGTATCGCCAACCGTCTTCTTAAACGCGTGCGTGACTTTGCGCAGGTGGTGGGCAACGGCGTGGTCACCTGCGATATCGCGCGTATGGCGCTGGACAGACAGGAGATCGACGAACTGGGACTGGATAAAATCGACCGGCTGCTGTTGTCAGGCATTATCCAATTTTACAACGGCGGTCCTGTGGGATTGGAGACGATTGCGGCGGCGATCGGGGAAGAAGCCGTGACTATTGAGGACGTCTACGAGCCGTATCTCATGCAGATCGGTTTTCTGGCGAGAACGCCGAGGGGACGCTGTGTCACCGACGCGGCGTATGTACATTTAGGGCTGCGCCCCCCTCATCAGACCGGCGGCGGTGAGCAGCAGTCGCTGTTCGATTGAACAAGGAAAGGAACGGATATAAAAAATGAAAATGACAAATGACAGAGCCGCGTTTTACGGCATATTAGGAGAAACGATAGATATCTATCAGGCGGAGCACGCCGTGGTCGCCGCCTATCATGAACTCGGCGGACACACGGCGGTTCCGGGGCGCAAGTACCGCATTGTGGTGGGTCACGACCAAAGCCCCGCCTCGGATATGATGGAAGCGGCGGTCTGCGCGGCACTGTGCGCGGCGGGCGCGGATGTGGTGACGCTCGGCACGGTTCCCTCCGGCGCGGTGTCCTGCCTTACCGCCAAGGCGGATGCTCTGATGGGCGTGATGATTACGGGCAATTCCTTTGATACTGAAGTGAGCGGTCTGAAATTCTACCACAGCAACGGTCGCCCTGTGCTGGGCGAGCAGCTCCAGTCGATTTTAGCCAGCATCGACAGCCACGCGGCGCTCAGCAGCAAGCAGTCGGGACGCATTGTGAAAGCCGACGGCAGCCTGCTGCAAAAATACCGCGCCAATCTTCTCGAAGCCTCCAATTACACCATGTTTGAAACCCTCAAAGTAGCGGTGGACTGCACGCAAAGCGCCTCCGCCGTGTTTGTCAGGGATTTGTTTGAACAGCTCGGCGCGGAAGTGACGGTTTTTGCTTCCGACCCGGGCGAAGAGAAGCCGCCCCTTCCCGCCTATGCCAATCCTGCCGCGCTGATTGATTACGTCAAGGACACCAAGAGCGATATCGGTTTCGCGTTCAGCATGAGCGGTGAAAACTGCATCGTAGCCGACGCGGAGGGCAAGCTGTACGACACCGAAAAGCTCGCGGCGATTTTCGGCTATGTGTACGGCACCTTTGCTTCGCGCGGCGCGGCGCCTGAAACCGTGATGGTGAGCGATTCCTGCCACATTGCCCTTGCGCCTTATATCCAGTCGGTGGGCGCGCAGTGCCGCGTGGTGACGGGCGATTACAGCTATCTCGCGGAGGAATTTCTCAATTACGGCGCGGCGAGTCCCGCAAACGACGGCGTGATGATGGCGGCGGACAGAGATGCGGGGCTGGTATTCCCGCGGCGTTCCTTTGTTCCCGACGGTCTGATGACCGCCGTGATGCTGCTGACCTGCATGAACCGCATGGGGGTGTCGCTCGCGGAGCTGTCCGCCGGCGTTCCCCGTCTGATCCGCAACACATCCACCGTCAATATCCCCTCGGGCGCGGTTCTTCCGCTGCTGCACTCCACCGATCTCAGTGAGGAGATTCATGTGCTTCGCTCGTATCTGTCGGGCGACGGACGCGTGTCGATTTATCGGACGGATGCCGGCAGAAGCCGCGTGGAAATCATCGTGGAGGGCATCAAGCCCCATCAGGTGGCGAAGGTGGCGGAAATGGCAGAACGCCTGGTGCGCAAGAATCTGCGCGAAAAGGACGGCGTGCCCATTCGCGAGCAGGAGCCTTACCGCAAAAATGAAGACAAGCCCGCCGATTACGAGGAAGCGGTGCAGAATTATGTTGACGGGGCAAAGGAACGTAAAAGCGTATGAGATACTCGGCAGACTGGAAAGATTATGAATTGATCGACGCGTCATCCGGCGAACGGCTGGAACGCTGGGGCGATATTATCCTCATCCGCCCCGACCCGCAGATCATCTGGAATACCCCAAAAAAAAATCCCCTCTGGCGCAAGGCGCACGCCCGCTATCACCGTTCGTCGTCGGGCGGCGGTCAGTGGGAGGTCATGAAACCTATTCCCGACGTGTGGCAGGTGCATTATAAAACCCTCACCTTCAACATCAAGCCGATGGGGTTCAAGCACACGGGCTTATTCCCCGAACAGGCGGTCAACTGGGACGATATGGCGCGATGGATCCGCGAAGCGGGTCGCCCTGTCAAGGTACTCAACCTCTTTGCCTATACCGGCGGCGCGACGCTGGCCTGCCTTTCGGCGGGGGCGCATGTCTGCCATGTGGACGCGTCCAAGGGCATGACGCAGTGGGCGCGTGAAAACGCCGCCTCGTCCGGACTTGACAAGCTGCCGCAGCGCTGGATTGTGGACGACTGCATCAAATTTGTGCAGCGCGAGATCCGGCGGGGCAATCGTTACGACGCGGTCGTCATGGATCCGCCCAGCTATGGCAGGGGTCCCGGCGGCGAGGTCTGGAAGCTGGAAGATCAGGTGTATTCACTGGTGGAACTGTGCGCCGATGTGCTGACCGACGACCCGCTTTTCTTCAACATCAACAGCTACACCACTGGACTCAGCCCGTCGGTGATGAATTATCTCAACGGTGCGATATTGCAGCCGAAATTCGGCGGCGTGATCAGCGCGGATGAAATCGGGCTGCCCGTGACTGAAACGGGACTGGTGCTGCCCTGCGGCGCAACCGCAACCTGGCGGGCGCAGGCGCGCTAAGATAATAAATAATAGAGAATAAGGAGAAAGCCATGCGCTCCGATTATTCATCTCAAAGCGAATATCTGCCGATTGTCAACGGCATTTTGTATGCAAACGGCGTGGTGCAAAGATACACCATTCAAACCGATCGGAACGGAAGAAGATTGGAAATTCATCCGTCACCCTCCGACGATCAAAATAAAACGGTCGAAACCAAAGCTTATATCAACGACGCGCTCGAATGGAGCGACAGAAACGTCGAATTTTTCATCGGAGAAGGCAGTTACGGCGGCGATGGCTTTATCTTAGCCGAGTGCGTCAGCACCAACAAAATGCTCTGGCTGATTTCCTTTGACAATGCCAATCCGTTTGTGAAACTGAGCAGATATGACACCCTTTTGCTGGCGGAGAATAACTGCGGTGAGGAATGGGCGGTTGCTATGCATGACATGGAAAATGTTTCATTGTCTATCGTGAAGCAGTCAGTTTATTGGTAAAGTTTTGAAAAACAGAGAACCCATCATCATAAATGACGGAGGAGAAGGATGCAGGTTGTATTATATCCGCTTGACAGAGCAGTCATTGGCGAAAAAACGATCATGTTGGGAATGCATAAAACGTCCGTATGGAATACACTTGGAAAAGGCGAGAGTTTCGATGGCAAACGGTACTATTATTTCAACTCTGAGGTCGCGATTGATTTTGACGACGAAGACAAGGTGGAATTCATTGAATTTCTTGCCGGAACAGACGGTGAACTAAAGCCTGTCATCTATGGACTATCTGCTTTTGAAGAAAATGCGGATACTTTGACAGAAGTCCTGACGAAGAAAAACAACGGGGAAATTGACGATGCCGAAAAACCGTACAGCTATGGTTTTCCTGCCATTAGTGTGGGGATATACCGGGAATGCTCTCCCGAAGAGATCATCCAGGAAGCCGGAGATGAGGGCAGGTCTTTGGAGGATGACGACGTAAGGGCGGATTTGCGCAAAGCGATGCATTGGAGTACGATCGGAATCGGTGTAAAAGATTATTATAAGGATTAAAGGAATGGATTATGGATAACATCAACAAACCCTCAGAACCAACCGAACCCGCCGCGCTGGAAGTGCAGATTTCGGCGCAGGACGTATATTTTCAATATGACAGCACCGACGGCACGCCTCCCAAGGAGGTGCTGCACGGGATTTCCATGGAGATTCGCAAGGGCGAATTTGTGGCGCTTCTCGGTCACAACGGCTCCGGCAAATCCACCATGGCCAAGCATATGAACGCCATTCTCCTGCCGAGCGGCGGCAAGGTGTATGTCGGCGGCATGGACACCGCTGATGACAATCTGCTGACCGAGATCCGGCGCACGGTGGGCATGGTGTTCCAGAATCCCGACAACCAGCTTGTCGCGACCATCGTGGAGGAAGACGTGGCGTTCGGACCGGAAAATCTCGGCATCCCCTCGCCGGAGATACGGCAGTTGGTGGACGACGCGCTCAAAGCGGTGGGAATGTACGAATACCGCCGCCATGCGCCCCACAAGCTGTCGGGCGGACAGAAGCAGCGCGTGGCGATTGCGGGCATCATCGCCATGCGTCCTAAGTGCATTGTTTTTGACGAACCCACCGCCATGCTCGACCCGAGGGGGCGGCAGGAGGTCATGGAGACCATCGACAAGCTCAAAAACGAACTGGGCATTACCGTGGTGCTGAGTACCCACTATATGGACGAAGCGGCACGCGCCGACCGCGTGATCGTTATCGACGACGGCAAGCTGCTCATTGAAGGTACGCCGCGCGAGGTCTTTTCGCAGATTGCCTTGTTGCGCGAGCATCATTTGGATGTGCCGCAGGCGACGGAGCTGGCGCAGTATCTAAGAAGTATGGGGTATGATATTCCCGAGGATGTGCTGACGCCGGAGGAATGCGCGCGGGCGATATGGACAGCGAAGACCAGTGGTCAGTGATTAGTGGTCAGTGGTCAGTTAGTGAGGAGTGAGAAGTGGAAAGTGGGGAGAAAAGAGAATAACTTTTCACTTCCCACGAACCACTGCCAGCTTACTCTGCTGGTAATCAAAACGAAAAGGAGGAATTTGCCTATGGCACTCATCGAAACACACGATCTGCGCTTTGTGTACGGCAAAGGCACTCCCTTTGAAAAGGTCGCGCTGCAAGGCGCGAATCTTGCCATTAACGAGGGAGAATTTATCGGCGTTATCGGACATACCGGATCGGGCAAATCCACGTTGGTGCAGCTTCTCAACGGGCTGCTGAAACCTGAATCGGGACAGATTTTATTGAACGGCAAAAATATCTGGGAAAAGCCGAAAAAGATTCGGGACATCCGCTTTCAGGTGGGGCTGGTGTTTCAGTATCCCGAATACCAGCTGTTTGAAGAAACGGTTTACAGGGACATCGCGTTCGGTCCCATGAACAAGGGGATTAAGGACAAGGACGAGCTGGACCGCATCGTCCGCACCGCCGCCGAATTTGCGGGTCTGAAGGAATCGCTTCTCGACAAATCGCCCTTCGATCTGTCGGGCGGCGAAAAGCGGCGCGCGGCGATTGCGGGCGTGATTGCCATGGAGCCGAAGGTGCTGATTCTGGACGAACCGACGGCGGGACTTGACCCCCGCGGACGCGACAGAATTCTCAATCAGATCAAGGAATACCGCAAAAAAACGGGCAGCACGGTGCTGCTGGTGTCTCATTCCATGGAGGATATCGCGCGGGTGGCGGATCGCGTGCTGGTGATGAATCACGGGAATGTCGAGATGTTCGACACTACCGAAAAAATCTTTCAGCAGGGTCAGCACCTTGCCGAAATCGGCCTGAAGGTGCCGCAGGTGACGCAGGTCTTTCTCGAATTGAAAAAGCTGGGCGCCGACGTCGGCACCGATGTGTACACCATGGATTATGCCAAGAACGCGGCGCTGCAATTTCTGCGCGGCAGTCAGTCGGAAGGGGGAGAGGCGCAATGATATCCGATATCACCATCGGTCAGTTTATGCCGGGGAAATCCTTCATTCACAAGATGGACCCGCGCATGAAGATCATTGTCATGAGCGCGATGATCGTGTTTGTCTTTCTTGCCAAGAATCTGATGTCCATGGGTCTGATGGCGGGGTTTGTTTTGCTGACCATGCTGCTCACGCGCGTCTCGCCGATCACTTCCTTCGGAAGCTCGCCGCTGATCGGCAGGT
>CACWOA010000090.1 GCA_902762395.1 uncultured Ruminococcus sp. | reverse complement strand
GGAAATAAAAATATCAAATTTAACGTATGAAAGAATGTATCAAATAGGTGCAAAATGCAACGGAAAATAACGTGCAAAACAATCGCAAAGTAAACGGTCATTTATTTTGATATTTTTCAGATTGCGTGTCAGGCTCAAAATACGGCGATTTTGAGGGGGTATAGGGCTTAGGGGTATAATTATACTCCTAACACGTTTGAGGGCTGCTGAGAGCGTTCTGAGAGGGCATACAGGGCATTTTAGAGCGTGTTATCCGTCAAGTTTGAATTTGACATAAAAAAACAGCCTGCCTTTCGGCAGACTGTTTTTTTATGGAGAAATCACTATTTATCAATATATGGTCCCCATAACCTGTGTGTTATCGTAGAAGTTGTATTTTGCACCGCTGGCATAGCGGATGGCACTGCCTTTGGGGGCTGTATTGCTGTGGATGTTACAGCCGTAGAAATTGGTCTTTGATGAGCCTGTGATGTCGAGAGCACCGCCCTTGTTGCCTGCTGTGTTGCCATAGAATTTGCAGCTATGGAACTCATTCTTGCCATGGATGCTTGCGGCACCGCCGTCACCGTTTGCTGTGTTGTTCGCAAAGTTGGTGTCATAAACCTTTACGGTTGCATTTTCGGATTTATTTCTGATGGCACCGCCGTGACCGTCAGCCTGGTTATTGGCTATATACGAGTCATGGATTTCAAGAGAACCGCCTGCTACTGTGACAGCACCGCCGTCTGAATTTGTTTTGTTGGCTTCTATAGTGCCGTTTGCGAGATAAGCGTCACCGTTTGTCCAGATGGCACCGCCGTTACCTGATGCCGTGTTATTATTGAGCTTAAAGTAGGCTTCCATTGTGAGTTTGCCGTGGTTTGTCACAGCACCGCCGCCGTTCTTGGCAGTTTTGTTTTCGCTCATCTCAACAAATGTTGCCTTGATTGTGCTGTTTGTCTGGTTGTAGATTGCACCGCCGTCGGCTGCCTGATTTTTGGTGAATGTGCAGTTATCGATCTCACAATCGCCTGAATTGTAGATAACGCCGCCCTTTTCGCCTGCCTTGTTGTTGGTGAACTTTGTATGACTGATTTTTGCAGAACCGAAGTTTGCAATAACACCGCCGTTACCTGTAGCACCGCAGTTGTTGAACGTGCAGTTTTCCACTGTGAGATTGCCTTCACTGCGGACTACACCGCCCTCAAGAGAGGCACTGCCCTCTGCCTTGATGCCTTTGAGTGTGCATTTTGCATTTTTGCTTACGAATACGACACCCCCCTTGGCTGAATTATAGCCCTTTATGCTGCCTTTGCCGTTGCTGCTGTCGATAATGGTGAGTTCTGCACCGCTTTCCACCGTAATGGCAGAGTGACTGTTGTCTGTGCAGTTGAGTGCAAAGCCGTTAAGGTCGAGTGTTGCCTTTGTGCCTGATGCAACGGAGATAGAATCGGCAATGCTCAGATTGGAAGTGAGCTTATATTCACCGCTGCTGATGATATATTTATTTTCGGTACCCTTGTTTGTCAATTTGCCGATTGCCGAAACAGAAGTGTCTGTTTTTTCACACATGGTAAGGAAATTGATTGTCGAACGTTCTACGATACGGGGATCAACGCTGGTTGATTTGCTGTTTACCCAGTGCTTACGCTGTTGTACTTTCTTTATAACGACCGTTTCGGGCTTGATGTTTTTGCTGAAAATGTCATAAGCCTGAACGCTGTATATCTCGTTATACCATGAATCACCGTATGAACCGCCACGTCCGTCCGAACGGATCGTACTGCCGGCATCGCCCGTTTTATCAGTTCCATTTGTCTTTGATACTTTGCCGTCTGCAAGCAGATATTTTGTATCGGCGGGTATCTCAAAGTTTGCGTCCTGAAGTACTTCCGCAATGGATTTCTTATAGGTCTTGGCATATTTGATGACCTGCTCGAAATCCAGTGCATTTGACCAGCTGTTGTAAAGGGAAGTGTAGGCGGCATTGCTTGCACCCGAAACACTGTCATCACTGGTAATGGCTGCCGTACTGATGACAACATCTTTCTTCTCTGTGGTGAACTGACCGTCTCTGGAGATGAATATACCGCTGCTCATGTCAACGAAATCCTGATACTGTCCGAGAACAGTGAATGTAGAGCCGTTGCCTTCCGCATCTATGAGGAGTCTGCCGAGTTCTTTTTTCTTGGAAGTAATTTCATACCTGTTGGATACGATACCCTTACAGGTTTCTTTCATTGTGGGAGAAAGGCTGGCAAGGAATTCCTCATAATATTCGGAATCCTTGATTTCTCTGAGAGTCTGCTGAGCATCGAGAGAAGCAGTTGCAATCGCATAAGCAGCCATGTAAGTTTCAAGAGTCTTGGTTACATAGGCTTCCACTTCATTTTTAGCCTGTCCCGAGAAGACTGCACCGTGATTTACTGCGAGATAATAGAGAGCTTCATAGAAATTTTTCTCCGAGATGAAGTTTTCACTTCCGCTGATGAAAGAACCGACTTTTGTAAGAGAGCATACCAGTTTGCCTTCAGCCGTCCAATCTTCGCTGGAGCCGCACAGAGCAGCTATCTGAACAAGCTGATCCTGTTCGGGAGCGTCCTTTACTTCCTGCAGTTTATTCTGAGCATCTCTGAACGAATTGGCAAGCTGCTGCATACCGGTTTTGTAAGTGCTGACCGTTGTGATATTCTCAATCGCATCGATTTCACGGGAAAGATTATCATCGGCGTGATTGTTAATATTATCCCGGGCTTTTTTGATTTCGTCGCTGAGTTCCTTAAGCTGTTCGCTGATGTCTTTCATAGAGGGCTGATCCGACTTGGGAGCGATACCGAGAGAATTGGCGATCAACTTGCCGACTTTCTTTCCTAAGCCTACTTTGTTGAGGTAGTTGGCAACGGGAATACTGTCGAATATCTTTTTGGAAAGATCGGGGAGTTTTTCGCCGAGCTTGCTTTTGCCGTAGTCAAAGAGAGATTCAACGGAATCCTGCATAAAATCGTTCATAATGGAACCGATATCCTTTTTCTTGCCTTTTTCTTCGGTCGGTGCAGTGGGGAGAACGACTTCTTCAAATTCCTCATTTTCCTGTTCTGCTTCCTGTTCAGCCTCCAAGACATTTTCTATGGCAAGCTGTGAGCCTGTATATCCTGCTGCAGCTACCGGAGTTACTGCCATGGCACCCGATGAAATTGCTGTCAATAATGCCAATGTGATTGCCATTCTTTTTGTCTTCTGATTGCTGTCTGCCTTTTTCATAACTGATTTCTCCTGATTGTTGTCTATCTTTTTCATAACTGATATCTCCTTTGTATTTGTTTTTTTTATTTTTTGTTTCGTTTGGTTTTTGTCCCTCGCTGTGATTATAGAATAACATAAGCCCCAATAAAACACAACTGTCAATTATCATACTATACGTTAGTTATCTGTCAAATGATGTGTAAAACGAAAGATAACTGACACAAAGTATGAAAATTGACTGCTATCTGTTGATAATTCTGTGTTTACAGGTCGGATAAACAGTTATGAAATATGGATTACAGTGCTTTTTTGTATTCAATACACATCATGGTCAGGTCGTCAAACTGTTCCGCACCGCTTACAAAGCCGTCAACGGCATTACGGACATTTTGAAAAGTCTGTTCCAAAGAAATATCGGTTTCTTGATTCAGTGCGGAAAGAAGTCTTTCCATACCGAACATCTGTTCTTTTTCGTCGGTTGCTTCGGGTACGCCGTCCGTGTATAAAAACAGCTTTGAACCCTGTTTCAGCTCCATCTGATACTCTTTGTATTTCATTCTTTTAAGAAAACCTGCCATTGGATCATGATGGTCCTGAAATATCTCAAATTTGCCGTTAGGCTGCATCAGAATCGGGTATTCATGACCGGCATTGGCAGCCGTCAATTTGCCCGTGGATATTTCAAGGATACCGAGCCATACCGTTACAAACATTTTTTCGGGATTGTTGGCACATATTTTGGCATTAACGGCGGTCAGTATCTCGGCAGGACTTTTTCCCATTTCGGCAAAATCCGAAATCATGATTTTTGCGGACATCATAAACAAAGCCGCCGGCACGCCTTTACCCGAAACATCGGCTATTACCATGCACAAATGGTCGTGATCTGTCAGGAAAAAATCATAGAAATCACCGCCCACTTCTTTGGCAGGATTCATGGAAGCATAAATGTCAAATTCCGTCCTGTCGGGAAACGGTGGGAACCGATCGGGCATGGTACCGGTCTGTATCTTGCTTGCCGTCTGCAGTTCGGTGTTGATACGTTCTTTTTCAACTTCTTCCTTGTGTTTTTGTCTGAGTTTTTTCATTCTTGACGTCCGTGTGAGATATGCCACGGCAACGATTACCAGCAAATCCAAAACAACAAGCACGATATAAAACCATATCTGTTCATAAAATGCCTTGTCCTTGACGATATCGACAGCAACGGTTGTATATTCTTTTCCGTTACTGCCCGTTACTTTCAGGACAAAGCGATAATTGCCGCCGCTGAGATTGGTATAATCCGGCTGCATAAGATTCTTTTGGCTTACGGTGATAAATCGGTTATCAAAGCCCTCCAGACGATAGGAAATCTGCGGTGTCACCGGCGAATAATTGAAAACATGGCTGTAAATCGTCAATTTCCGAACTTGAGAGGAAATATGGAAATTCCCGTTTTCATCGGGATACAGCTTTTTGCCGTCAATCTCGATACAGGGAACGGCGGCTTTTATTTCAGGCGTATCCTGCACAGCCGTTTCAATATTCACTTTTGTTATGCCTGTATTGCCCGAAATATAGAGATCGCCGTTTTCCGTCAGTTCACTGAAAGAATTGGCAGTAGTAATCCGTGTCAGACCGTTTTCCGTCCCGTAATGAACGGGGGTTATCTCTTTATTCTCCAACATTTGTGATGTCGGCACGACATAAATGCCGTTGCTGCTCAATATCCACATTTCATCCTTGCTGTTTTGAAAAAGGTCAAAATTATTCCGATACGGAAAATTCGTGACAGTTGTTATTTTGTGATTTTCCGTCATGTAAGCAATAGAATCTCCCGTCACAATCCAAAAAACATTTCGTGTTCTGTCTTTTTTGATACTCATGACGGAATCCGAAGTCAAGCCGTCTTTTTTACCGATATTTTCGATATTGCCGTATCCGTCAATGATATAGATGCCGCCATCGTTCAAACCGAGATAAATTTCATTGTTCAAGCCCTCCTCTACACAGAGAATATCTGTATTTTCAATGCCGTTTTCTCTGCCGTAGGATTTTATGATTTTTTTGTTTTTCATAATTTCAAATCCGCCCTCTTCGGCAATCAGGATAGAACCGTCCTTTGCTTCCCTGACAATCCGTGCATGATTCGAGGATAAAGGGGCATTATCGCCTGTTTTATCGTATTGATAAAGCGTTTTGCCGTCAAGACAATAAAGCCCGTTAGTCCATGTA
The DNA here is from genome assembly GCA_902762395.1 of uncultured Ruminococcus sp. Lineage (GTDB taxonomy): Bacteria > Bacillota > Clostridia > Oscillospirales > Acutalibacteraceae > RUG762. The sequence continues at coordinate 1,169 of CACWOA010000090.1, read as the reverse complement.
GCGATCCAGAGCCGTTCACGGCTGTCACTGAAAACGGAACGAATACGGACATCATTAAAAAAACTGACAAAATTATCGGAAACCTGTTGTTCATAGGCTGGTTCTCCTGGAAGAAAAACCAGAATCAGGAAAGCGGTGCGGTAAATGCCGTGCATCTGACCCGAAAGACGGCGCTCGTGCTGCTGCTGGCGGCAGCGGTGCTGATTCCGGTCTTCGCCTGGATTCTCGGCCTGCCGGCTGTCGGCGACTCCCAGCCCTGGCTCGACGCCACCACCACGGTCGTCTCGATCCTGGCCATGTATATGATGGTCAAGGCCATTGCAGAGCAATGGTATATCTGGATCGTGCTCGATGCCGTTCAGGTAGTCAAATGGACGATAGCCACGATACGGGGCGAAGAGCACGCTGCTCTGATGCTGGTGATGTTCGCCTTCTTCCTGGCCAACGCCGTCTACGGCCTTATTCAGTGGAATGGATTAGCGAAGCAAGCTTCGGCCCGACCACAGCCGTGAGTTCCTCCAGCGAGGCTTCCTTGATCCGCTTGTAGCTCTTGAATTGCTTGATGAGTTTCTCCTCGGTTTTGGGGCCGATGCCCGGAATCGATCGCAACAAACTCACAGTCTGCGCCTTGCTGCGCAGGTTGCGATGATGGGTGATGCCGAACCTGTGCGCTTCGTCGCGGATCTGCATGAGCACGCGCAATGACGAAGAATTGCGGTCGAGGAACAGGGGCAGCGGATCGCCCGGCACGATGACTTCTTCCATGCGCTTGGCCAGGCCCACGATGAACACCTGGTCGGCAATGCCCAGTTCCATCAGTGCCTCCAGCGCAAAACCGAGCTGGCCTTTTCCGCCGTCGATCACGATGAGCTGCGGCAAATCCTCGCCCTCGGCCATCATCCGTGAATAACGCCGGTTCACCACTTCTTTCATCGAAGCATAGTCGTTGGCGCCCACCACAGTCTTGATGTTGAAATGCCGGTAGTCGCGTTTGCTCGGCAGTCCGTCCTTGAACACCACACACGAGGCCACGGGGTTTGTGCCCTGTATGTTGGAATTGTCGAAGCATTCGATGTGCCGCGGCGGCACTTTCATGCCGAGGTCTTTCTGCAATTGGGCCACTACTTTCTCGGACTTTTCGATCCGCTTCGGCAGGCTCTTCTCTTTCA
>CACWOA010000089.1:865-7482 GCA_902762395.1 uncultured Ruminococcus sp. | reverse complement strand
ACATCAAAGCGGTAATCCTCGTCCGCTTCCTTGTCGTCTCCGTAATAGGCGGGAAAGCGCAGCCTGCGCAGTTGCTTAAAGAGTTTTTTCCCCTTCATCGTGTAGATTTTCCGGCTTACCTTCGGGCGCAGAAAGGCGGAATAGTCCTCATTGAACAAATGGGCAATGTCCACATTCAGCGTGGTGGTGTGAAGCTTTTTGGGGTATGCCTTGCCGTTGATATACACATGCATCACGCCGTTGACAAAGCCTTCGCTTTCCCATTCGTTCACTCTTTCTATCAAAAACGCAAATTTGTCGGGATTTCCCGCAAGCATGGCAGTTTCCTCCTTCTGTCATCCGGCAGACGCGCCGCGCCTGCCGAAAGAACTTTTATGACGGTTTATTCTCGGTTTTATAAAGCCGGTAGCCCAGTCCCCAGACGGTTTCAATGTACTGCTCGGAGGGATTGGCGCGTTCCAGTTTGCTGCGAAGATTGCTGATGTGCGTTTTGACGGCGTTTTCGTCGCCGAGATAATCTTCCTGCCAGACCGATTCGTAGAGATTCGCCTTGGTAAACACTTTGTTGGGGTGGCGCATGAGCATTTCCAGAATCTGCGTTTCCTTGGCGGTACACTTGATTTCCGTTTCTCCCACGGTAACGCGCATATCGGCGCAGTCGAGCGCGATGTCCTTGTAGCGCAGCACGTCGTGAGACGCCGTCTTCCCGCGACCCGAACGGCGCAGCGCGGTTTCCACCCGCGCGACCACTTCCCCTAAGTCAAAGGGCTTGGTGATGTAATCATCCGCGCCCATTTTGAGCAGGTCGATTTTGGTGCTGACCATATCCTTGGCGGAGATGACGATGACGGGAACGTCGCTTTTCTGGCGCAGCTTGCGAAGAATCTCGTCGCCGCTGATATAGGGCAGCATGATGTCGGTGATAATCAGGTCAAACTGACCGGACAGCGCCATTTTCTGACCGCTGAGTCCGTCCGCTGCCGACTGCGTGGCAAATCCGGCGCCTTGCAGCGTTTCCGCGAGCAACGCGTTGATATCCGCGCTGTCCTCAATGATAAGAATTTGTTGCATATTGTCCTGAGGCTCCCTTACAAAAACAAAGAGCGGAATCCCGTCACACGCAAAATGACAAAAATTCCGCTGCGATGTTTTACAAAAACGCTAAAAGGAACAGTAAGATTTAAGAAAAATTACTGGATGGAATAGTCAATATATTCCTGAAGCTCCCGCTCTTCCTTTTCCTTTTTCTTCAGGACGATCATAGCGGTGGTCACAGAGGCCACAACAGCCGCGACGGCGGCGATCAGACCGATAATCGTCCACAGATTCAGCACTTCGTTTTTCTTATCCATAAAACAAACACTCCTTATAAACCAAAAATCAGGTTGAAAATATGACGATAATGATATATTTGTCAAGACACAGTAAAAAAGCATCAGACAAAACATATTCTGAATTAGATTTTACTTTAATTTATCTTGTTTGTCAATGCTTTTTTGGTACAATTTACACAACATTCACGAGTTTGACCCAAACAAAGCGCTGACCGGAAGACAGACCGATCGCCAAAGACGAGGGAAAACAAAAAATAAAAGCAGGATGCCTGTCTCCTGCACGAAGGAAAGAGAAACGACACCCTGCTTTGCACGGCAGCGATTCCATCACTGCCGAATGGTTCCGATGGCACAGAACGGTCCTCACTGTCGGGGAAAGGCTCAATTATGCGTTGTTGAGCTTGCGGACGAGCTTGGACTTTCTTCTTGCGGCGGTATTCTTGTGGAGAATTCCCTTGGCGCACGCCTGGTCAATTCTCTTGATGGCGAGGCGGACAGCCTCCTGAGAATCGGTGCTGCCCTGTGCAATGGCAGTCTCAGCCTTTTTGATGTTGGTCTTGAGGTTGGACTTAATCGCCTTGTTGCGGGCGGTTTTGCTGGCGGTGACAAGCACTCTCTTTTTTGCGGACTTAATGTTAGGCATCATTACACCTCCTTATTCTGGTTCAGTCGCATGAATCAATTCTATCATGAATCAAACTAAATTGCAACATTTTTTTTGTTTTTTTTCAAAAAAATTTTCGGGTTGTATTTATTTCCGTTTTTTGGCACGGCAAGAGAAAAAAGGTTGGTTAGTTTGCCGTTTACGGGGCAAACTAAGTCACGCTTAACAGAGACAAGGAGCGTGGAACGGATGAATTATCGTACCGATCTGACATTGGAACTGACCGAGGCCGCCGGAGAAACGCCCGGTGTGCGCTCGGACAGCCGCACGGTGGACGGGGTAAAAGTCACCCGCACCGTGATTGAAGACAGCGCCGCCGCCGCCCGCATCGGCAAACCGCAGGGGGAATATTACACGCTGGAAATGCTGCCGTTTTCCGACAGCGCGTTTGAACCGGAGAATTGCTTTGAGGCGGCGTCGGATATTCTCGCTGAAATGCTGCCCCGTCACGGCGGCGTGCTGGCGGTGGGGCTGGGCAACGCAGGCATTACGCCCGACGCGCTGGGACCAAAAGCGGCGGGGCGCATTCTGGCGACGCGCCATATTTCAGGCGAACTCGCCGAGAAATGCGGGCTTGCTCCGCTGCGCGAGACGGCGGTGATCGCGCCCGGCGTGCTGGGACAGACCGGCATCGAGGCGGCGGAAACGGTCAGATGTCTCTGCGCCGCGCTTCATCCCGCCGCGGTCATCGTGATCGACGCCATGGCGGCGCGGAGCCTGTCCCGTCTGGGATGTACCCTTCAGATCAGCGACAGCGGCATCTCTCCCGGCGCAGGCGTGGGGAACAACCGTCCTCAGATCGACAGCGAAACGCTCGGCACCAAGGTGATTTCCCTCGGCGTGCCGACCGTGGTGGAAATGCGCACCGCCATCGCCGATCTCCATGGGGAAGAGGCGGCAGCGCTTGTCAGCGGCAGCATGATTGTCACGCCCCGCGAAATAGACCTGCTGACCGACCGTGCCGCCCGTTTTATTGCGGCGGCGGTCAACGCCGCGCTTCAGCCCCATCTGCATCCCTCCGAAATCGAAAGGCTGTTTTAATCCTGAATAAAAAAACAAAAAAGAATGGATTTCCGTAAAAAATGCAAAAAGGTATTGATTAAAGTATACCGTTATGGTATAATATCTATCAACAGCCAAAAAGCTGTTTTTGTCACAGAATGCGGACGGTTTTCCATGCGGCATTCCGGGGCAAATCGGATGTTTATGATGTATTTGTTAAAGGAAGATTAATCAATGCTTGAAATCAGGAACCTGTCTTTCATCACGCCCGAGGGAAAGACGATACTGCACGACATCAATCTGTCGGTGGACGGTACCAATGAAAAATTCGTGGCGATTACCGGCCCCAACGGCAGCGGCAAATCCACACTGGCCAAGATCATCGCGGGCATACTCACGCCCACGACCGGGCAGATTTTGCTCGACGGCGTGGACATCACGGGTATGTCTATCACCGAACGCGCCCGCAACGGCGTGACCTTTGCCTTTCAGCAGCCGGTGCGCTTCAAGGGCATTACCGTGCGGGATATCATCAATATCGCGGCGGGGCGTGAACTGTCGCTCGACGAAGCCTGCAATTACCTCAGCGAAGTGGGACTCTGCGCGCGGGATTACATCGACCGCGAGATCAACGAATCCCTCTCCGGCGGCGAGCTGAAGCGCATCGAAATCGCCACCGCGTTTGCCCGTTCCACCAAGCTGACGATTTTTGACGAGCCGGAAGCGGGCATCGACCTGTGGAGCTTCCAGAGCCTCATCAAGGTGTTTGAAAAGATGAACCGCAGCATTAACGGACAGATTCTCATCATCTCCCATCAGGAGCGGATTCTGTCCTTTGCGCAGAAGATCATTCTGCTGTCGGCGGGCGAAATCAAGGCGTATGGCACCGGAGAAGAAGTCATGCCGCTGCTCATGGGAAACGACGCGGGCAGCCTGCAATATGAATGCGCGAAGAGGGGGGAATGAATATGGCGGACTTAAGCATCAGCAAAGACAAGCTGGATATCCTCGGCAAGCTCAATGTCATGGCGGAGAACCTGACGGGCGCGTTCAGCCTGCGTGTGGACGGCAGTCCTTACGCCAAAGGCTCCAGCGCGAATGTCACCATCACGGCGAAGAAAGACCTCCCCGGCATTGATATTCACGTCAAGGCAGGCACCAGGGGTGAGAAGATTCATATCCCCGTCATTCTCACGCAGACGGGCATCAAAGATCTGGTTTACAACGACTTTTACATCGGCGAGAACTGCGACGTGGAGATCGTGGCGGGCTGCGGCATTCACAACCACGGTCACGAGGACAGCGCGCACGACGGCATTCACTCCTTCCACATCGGCAAAAACGCCAGGGTCTTTTACTCCGAAAAGCACTACGGCGAATCCGTCCCCCAGAGCGGCAAAAATATCATGAATCCCACCACCATCATCGACATTGCCGAGGGCGGCTATATGGAGATGGACACGGTGCAGATTTCGGGTGTGGACAACACCATCCGCAAGACCAAGGGCAAGCTGGGCGACGGCGCGGTGCTGAAAATCACCGAGCGCATTATGACCGACGGCGAGCAGTACGCCGAGACGCAGTTTGAGGTCGATCTCGACGGTGCGGACTCCGGCACGCATGTGATTTCGCGCTCCGTGGCGCGGGACAACAGCAGGCAGCTCTTTATCTCCAACGTCAACGGCAACAACCGATGTTCCGGTCACACCGAATGCGACGCCATCATCATGGATGCGGCTTCCGTCAGCGCGGTGCCGAAGATCAGCGCCAATTCCACCGACGCGTCCCTCATTCACGAGGCGGCGATCGGCAAGATTGCGGGCGAACAACTGGTCAAGCTGATGACGCTGGGTCTGACCGAAAAGGAAGCGGAAGACCGCATAATCAACGGATTTATTCAGTAATCAACCGGACAGTCTGTGAGGATTGTCTATTGACATAGGCGGTAATTTCTGTATAATAGTAGATAGAAACAAAATAAAAACCTTATCAAGAGTGACGGAGGGTTCAGGCCCTGTGAAGTCCGGCAACCTGCCGACGTATGGACGCATACGCGGGCAAGGTGCCAATTCCTGCGGCATAAGCCGAGAGATGAGGGGCGAAAGAGACAATTTCCCCGGTATCTCGCGATATCGGGTTTTTGTTTTGAAAAAACACAGTATGACAAAAGAGAGGAATGCAGCTATGAAAAAACGCAATCATTATCTGTTTACATCGGAGTCCGTGACAGAGGGACATCCCGACAAGGTGTGCGACCAGATTTCCGACGCGGTGCTGGACGCGATTCTCGAAAAAGACCCCCATGCCCACGTCGCCTGCGAGACGACCGTAACGACAGGCTATGTATCGGTGATGGGCGAGATCACCGCCGACTGCTATGTGGATATCCCGAAAATCGCGCGCGACGTGATCATTGACATCGGCTACAACAGCCACGAGGCGAGCTTCGACGGCAACACCTGCGCGGTGGTGACATCCATCGACGAGCAGTCGCCCGACATCGCGATGGGCGTCAACCGTTCCAATGAAGTGCAGAACGGTCTGAGCGACAGCGAAATTGATCTCATCGGCGCGGGCGATCAGGGCATGATGTTCGGCTATGCCTGCGACGAGACGGAGGAACTCATGCCGCTGCCCATTTCGCTGGCGCACAAGATGGCTAAGAAGCTCACGCAGGTGCGCAAGGACGGCACGCTCGGCTATCTCCAGCCGGACGGCAAGACGCAGGTGACGGTGGAATACGATGAGAACGGTACCCCGGTGCGCATTGACACGGTGGTTGTCTCGACGCAGCACGCCGCCAGCGCCACGCTGGAACAGATTCGCGCCGACGTGATTCAATATGTGATTCTGCCCACCCTGCCCGAAGCGATGGTGGACGATGACCTGAAAATCTTTGTCAATCCCACCGGACGGTTTGTCGTGGGCGGACCGCAGGGCGATTCGGGACTGACGGGACGCAAGATCATTGTGGATACCTACGGCGGCTATTCGCGCCACGGCGGCGGCGCATTCTCCGGCAAGGATCCGACCAAGGTGGATCGTTCCGGCGCGTATATGGCGCGTTATATCGCCAAGAATATCGTCGCGGCGGGGCTTGCCAAAAAGTGCGAAGTGCAGATCGCCTATGCCATCGGTGTGGCGCATCCGGTGTCGGTGTTCGTCGATACCTTCGGCACGGGCCGTGTGAACGACTTCGAGATTGCGGAAGCGGTGGAGAAGGTATTTGACCTGCGTCCCGCCGCCATTATCCGCGACCTCGATCTGCGCCGCCCCATCTACCGTCAGCTCGCCGCCTACGGACACATGGGCAGAACCGACCTCAACGTGCCGTGGGAGAAAACCGACAAGACGGAGGCATTGCGGTTAGCCGTTAGCCGTTAGTGGTTAGTGATTAGTGGTTAGTGGTTAGTGGTTAGTGGTTAGCCGTTAGCGGTTAGCGTATTTTAGTACTTATTTATACTTTTTTGCTGTTATTTACAATCGAATAAAGGAGTTGTGACGATGAGAGAATTTACAGCGGTAAGCCTCTTTTGCGGTGCAGGCGGGCTTGATCTTGGCTTTGACCGCGCGGGGTTTAAAACCCTTTGGGCAAACGATTCTGATGCAGATGCTTG
>CACWOA010000089.1:0-822 GCA_902762395.1 uncultured Ruminococcus sp. | reverse complement strand
GCAGAAGTTGTCTGCGGGGATATTACGAAATTAGATATGTCTGTCATTCCCGCTTCTGACGTTATTTTAGGGGGGTTTCCATGTCAGGGGTTCAGCCTGAGCGGACCCCGTAAAATAGATGACGCAAGAAATGTATTGTATAAGCAATATGTTAAGCTTGTAAGACAAAATCAACCCCTCGCTTTTGTGGGAGAAAACGTAAAGGGGCTTCTCACCATGGGCGGAGGACAGATTTTTGAAGCCATCACAGCGGAATTTGCCGATTGCGGTTATGATGTGTTCTGCAAACTCGTCAATGCCCGGAATTACGGAGTGCCACAGGACAGGGAAAGGGTTATTATTGTCGGGTTCAGGAAGGATTTGCATATAGATCAATTTGATTTGCCGGAAACAAACGGTCAGACAAGCACACTGGCTGATGCGCTTCAGAATCTGCCTCCCGTGAAAGAAAGTGAAGTCTGTTATGCGCCTTTTTCTTCGCGCTATATGTCAAGGAACAGAAAACGAGGCTGGAACGAGGTGGGATATACCGTCCCGGCTATGGCCAAACAAGTGACCTTATACCCCGGCTCGCCCGATATGATAAAAATCGGGAAAGATAAGTGGCGGTTCGGGGATGGGGGAGAAACCCGTCGTCTGAGCTGGCGTGAAGCGGCAGCTATTCAGACTTTTCCGGATGATCTCGCGTTTTGCGGAGATTTAACAAGCATTTATAAGCAAATCGGAAACGCTGTACCTGTCAGGTTAGCGGAATTTGTGGCGTGGTACATACGTCCATACTTAGAAAACAGTACGAAAAGGGTGTGAAGATATGTCCGGATT
>CACWOA010000088.1 GCA_902762395.1 uncultured Ruminococcus sp. | reverse complement strand
GGGCAGCGCCCTTGCGGGAGAGTGAGGGCAGGGTCCTCACAAGTGAGGCGTAGCCGAACGAGCGGAACGAGCTTCGATTGAGAAGGCAGTCGGGCGAATACGGATAGGTAACCTCCCTGTATTCGCCCCAGCTCCGCTGCAAAGCCAAGTGCGTCTTGCTCGTTCGGCTAAAGCCTCCCTTGTGTGGCGCTGCCCCACTCCCCGCTGGTGGCGCTGCCCCCAGGCCCCTGCCAGGGAACCAGTTCCCAGATGACGCTTGTCGTCATCGGCTGGACTCCCGCGCTCGCATTCGCTCGCTAATTGCGCTTCGCTTTTCTTTTTCTTTGTTTCTTTGTTAAATTCTCATTTATTGCATATATAACATTATTCTATCGTTCAAGAAAGGAGAACCGCTATGTCAATGAACCCTATTGCCGACGAAATGAATCATCTGATCGGGACGGCAAGGGAATTTCAGCCCCAATATCGCGAAATGTACCGGGAATTATCCGATACGGTGGTGCGCAGGGAATATGCGCGGGGCGGACAAATGCTTCATCGCGGATATTATTGCCCCAGTCCGGTGTATGATCTGATTGTGGGCGGCGTGAAGCGCGGCAGGCTGCTCAAGCGGCTGCCTTCCGCCAAAAGCACGCCGGATGTTACTTTTGGCTTTAATGAGAAAGACCAACTGGTGACCGTGGAGAGAAGCGGGGGCGGCAAAGAGTTCATTTTCTACCCGGAGGATGGATTGGAGCTTGGGATAGGCTTTATGTCAGACCGCGTGTGTCTGGTGTCGGAATGCCGCTTTGCACAGGGACGGCTGCAAACCTATTCGTGTTGCTATTTAGCGCATGGCAAGGACTTTCACAAGGAAGTCTTTGCATACGACGAAGAGGGACTGCGTTACCTCGACTGGTATACCTTTTGTGAGTATGACAACAACAAGACGTCGTATGAACACGAGAAGTATCAGTTTGAACATGATGAGGACGGTACGCTCTCCCGATACCGTGCGGTGCCGTGTGACGACCCGTTTCTGAGAGAGCGCAAAGGGTTGTCTCAGACGATGGAAGCGCCGTTTTCCGTGTATGACATGGAATTTGAGATTACGCAAAAGAGGAAAGTGTAAGGGAAAAAGAAAGGAAGTTATTGAAATGAGTCAACAGTTTTTTATATCCTACCGTCGAAGCAACGAAAAGAATCCCGCATCCGATGCGATTGCTTTTCGGCGCTTGCTGGAAGCATCTTTTCAGGAAGAGGCAATAAAGCAAATCAAAAAGAATAGCAGCTTTGGCGCAAAGAAAATACCGGTCGATACCGGCGCAGTTCTCGGAAAGCGCAAAAAATAAAAAAAGCGTACAGGACAACTTCCTTCGCAGAAAGAAGTTCCTGTGCGCTTTTTTATATCGTCAATTACGAACCAGACGATTGATAATGCCGCAGACCGACACGCCAGAGAAGATAGCAGGGAATCAGAAATACCGTCGCCAGCAGCGGAAGAAACATGGTAAAAAGATTGTCGCTGCGTCCGATCAGGTAGGTGAGCGGATAATACTGCACCAGCGCATACGGCACCGCAAAGGTGCAGAATTGCAGCATACGTTTGCCGTAGAGATTGACGGGATATTTGCCGTATTCCCGCGCGCCGTCGGTGAGAATGTTCATGAATTCCAGACCGTCGAGCGTGTAGAAGCAGAGCGCGGCGTAAATCAGGAAAATGCCGCAGAAAAGCGCCGTGCCGCCGATCAGCATGAAGATCACCGTTACGACCCGACCGACGTTCCAATGCACGCCACTGTGGGAGATGCCGTAAACAAACATGACAACCGCCATTGCCATCCGTCCCACACGCGTGAGTTCAATATTGCTGCCAAGCACCTGCAAAACGGCGCTGCGCGGGCGGGTCATCACGCGGTCAAATCCGCCTTTTCGCACCATGGCGGGAAAGGTGTCAAAGCCCCGCGCGATACATTCGCCCAGTGAATATTCCATCAGCATGATGGAGGAACAGAGCAGCACTTCGCTGAACGTATAGCCCTTCACGCTGCCGAACCGCCGGAACATAAAATACACGCCCAGCAGCATATTCAGCGATGTGAGAAACTGCCCGACCGTTGTCATCCAGAAGGATGCCTTGTATTGCATGACGGAGCGCACATGAATGGACAGGTAGCGCCGATAGAGCTTAGTGCCCGAAATTTTCTTTGTTTTTTCCATCGCTCAGCCCCCCTGTACCGTTGTTTTTTTCATGGCATATCTGCCAATGGTTTTTCCGATGAGAATGAGCGCCGCGAGCCAGAAGATTTGCAGTCCCGCTGCCCGCCATATCGCCGCGCCGCTTATGCTGCCGCTGTAAATGAGCAGCGGCACATTCTGCATGGAGGCGAAGGGCAGCCGTTCCATGATGCGCTGCAAAGTCGGAGGGAAGAAAGGAAGTGGAATGACCGCGCCCTGTAAAAATTCCACCGCGCAGGAAAACACCAGCCGCAGTCCCAGCGACGACACGGTGAAAAAGGTGAGCATATAGATAATCATGCACAGCGCCACCGTAACCGCCAGACCCAGCAGCATCGTAATGACAAACCAGACGGCGGCGGCGGGATTGCATGGCGGCATCAGGCGGTAAGGTTCCGGCAGCAGCGCCGCTACGGTCAGGATGGGAAAACAGCGCAGCAATCCGCGGGACAGGCGGGTTGCCATGCTTCGGGCAAACCACATATGGTAGAGATCGACCGGGCGGCAAAGTTCATAGGACACATTGCCGTCGGTAATGCACTCGAAAATTTCCGGCTCCATCATCCACGCCATGAAAAAAGCGAGGAACGCCTGCTGCAGCCATTCATAAGCCGCGAGCTGACCGAATGTCATGGGAAACGCGGCGGGGCTGGACTGTTCAAACGCCAGAAATACCTTAATTTCCATGAATCCCCACGCAAATTGCGTCACGATACCCGCGAGTGCCGCCGCGCGGTATTGCAGCCCCATGACAAAGCGCAGGCGGAAGAAGGAAGCGTATTTTTGATAGGTTTTGGGTTTTTTCAATCCGGCAATTGTCATGTGCGCCACCTCAGATCTCATAGGAGCGGTACAGTTCCGCTACCGTGTGGTCAATGTCTTCTCCGCCGCGTCTGAGTTCGTCCAGCCCGCCGTCGAGAAGAATCTTCCCTTTACCGATCAGGATAATGCGCCGGGTGATGGCCTCGATGTCCTGCATATCGTGGGTGGTGAGGATGACGGTGGTGCCGTGCGCGTGGTTGCGCTTGACGATGAATTCCCTTACCGCTATTTTGGAAACCGCGTCGAGTCCGATGGTCGGCTCGTCGAGAAAGAGGATTTTGGGGGAATGCAGGAGGGAAGCGGCGAGTTCGCAGCGCATACGCTGCCCGAGGGAAAGCTGACGGGTGGGGGTGCGCAGTATCTCGGAGAGTCCGAGAAGCTCGGTCATCTCGTCCAGATTGGCGCGGTAGGTGTCGGACGGAATGGAATAAATATCCCGCAGCAGCTCAAAGGAATCAATGACAGGGACATCCCACCAGAGCTGGGAACGCTGCCCGAATACCACCCCGATCTGCGCCACATGGCGGATTCTGTTTTTCCACGGCACGCGTCCGTCCACCAGGCATTCGCCGCTGTCGGGCGTGAGAATACCGCTGAGAATCTTGACGGTGGTGGATTTTCCCGCGCCGTTGGGTCCGATGTAGCCGACGGTTTCGCCGTCGTGAATGGTAAAGCTCACATGGTCGAGCGCCGTTACCGTTTCCGTCTCCCGTCGGAAGAACGAGCGCGCCGCCTCTTTGAAACCGGCATTTCGTCTGGCGACCTTGTAGGTCTTACAGATGTTTTTCATGACAATCATATGGCCAAATCCTCGTGTTCTCTGCTGTGAAACAGCGAAATAGAAATGATGCCTCTTTTTTGAGAGAGGAATAACTATTTTACCACTGAACAATCACCTTTGTCAAGAAATATCAGAAAATAAATTGACTATAATTTAGCCGATATCGTTGACAATTCTGTAAAAATATGATAAAATACCATTAACAATCATCATCCGAAGGATGAATATCCCCATCATGTCCGGGCAGGTCTGCCCGCAAAATCATTTATCAGGAGGAACCCATATGACACAAAGCATTTCCACAAAAGAAAAACGTACCCGAACCGTCGGCAGACGTCTGTCAACCGCTTTTGCCGCATTGCTGGTGATCGTGGGCGGACTCTGTCCGCTGGCGTCCTGCGGAAAAAATAAAGCCGAGGATTATTCCTATTCCCTTACCGTTACCGACGCGACCATCAACGGTCTGAATAACAAGGATCTTTCCACTCTCAATATTCCCGACGCGATCGACGGCGTTCCCGTGACCATTATCGGCAACAGCGCATTTAACGGATGCACCGTCATAACCAGCGTAAAGCTTCCGAAAACCGTGACGACGATAGGTAATTCCGCTTTTTCCGGCTGTGTGAGCATGGAGTCCGTCAATGTGCCTGATGCCGTCACGTCGATCGGTCAGTATGCGTTTGCCAACTGCAAAGTGCTGAAAAAGGTCAATATTCCTGACGGGGTCACACATATTGAACACAAGACATTTTTCAATTGCCAGAGTCTCACCACCGCAGATATTCCGGGTCATGTCAGCCAGATCGACTCCTTTGCCTTCAGCAATTGCAAGAGTCTCAAAAAGGTCAAAATCCCCAATTATGTGACCAAAATCGAGGCAAATACCTTTGAAAACTGCGAGAGCCTGACCAGTGTCGAAATCACCAATTCCATTACATCCATTGACGAATCGGCCTTTGCGGGCTGCGCCTCGCTCGGCAGCATTGCCATTCCCGCCACTGTCACTAAGATCGGCGTCAACGCTTTCAATGGCTGCACCAATCTGAAGAAAGTCGAACTTCCCAATCCTGACACAAGCATCGGCAAATCCGCCTTTGCCAATTGCCCCGACCTCACGATTTATGCCGCCAAGGGTTCAAAGGTCGAGGTCTATGCCAGAGAGAACAACCTCAAGTTCAAGGAGCTGTGACTGTTTTAGGCATTGTTCGGATTATTTTTGAACAGTGCCTTAGCGCGCCGATAGCTGACAAATGATGAAAAATCTGATAATGCCCGGTTTCGGCAGTGATGACACTGAGAAACCGGGCGTTATTATTTTATGCGCAGTGAACAGGCATCCGCCGATGCGATATGCAAAAAAAACGGGAACGGCTCGCGGAGAACCGTTCCCGAGGGGGATTGCAAAGCGGAGGAAAAGGGAACTCTTACTCGTCCCAGATGTCGTCGATCACCTTTTTGAGGGTATCGGCGGAATTGTGCAGCGCCAGCGCTTCCTGACCGCTGAGCTCGATCGGCACGGTTCCTTCCACGCCGTTTTTGCCGACAATGGCAGGCATACTCAGGGCGATATCGCTGATGCCGTAGTTGTCGTGCTGGATGCTCGAAACGGGAAGGATGGATTTTTCGTCGCGCACGATGGCTTCGCAGATGCGCTTGACCGACATGGCAATGCCGTAATAGGTCGCGCCCTTGCGGTTGATGATTTCATAGGCGCTGTTTTTCACGTCCTCGGCGATGGCATTCATGGAAGACTGATGATTGAAGTGACCGCGCATTTCGCAGAAGCTGCTGAGCGGAATGCCCGAAACATTCGCGCTGCTCCACGCGGCGATCTCGCTGTCACCGTGTTCGCCGATGATGAAGGCGTGAATGGAACGGCTGTCCACGCTGAGGTGCTGCCCGAGGAGGTATTTCAGACGGGCGGTGTCCAGCACGGTGCCGGAGCCGAACACGCGGTTCTCCGGGAATCCGCTGAGCTTGGCAGCCGTGTAGGTGAGAATATCCACGGGATTGGCGACCACCAGCAAAATGCCTTCCGTGTTGACCTTGGCGATTTCGGGAATGATGGATTTGAAAATGCCGACATTCTTCTTGACCAAATCCAATCGCGTCTCGCCGGGTTTCTGACCCGCGCCCGCCGTCACGATGATGACAGCGGCGTCCGCGATATCGGCGTAATCCCCCGCGTAAATCTGCATCGGTTTGGCAAAGGGCAGACCGTGGCTGATGTCAAGCGCCTCGCCTTCGGCTTTTTCACGGCTCACGTCGATGAGCACCATTTCCGAAAAAAGACCGCTCTCCATCAGCGCAAAGGCGGATGCGGAACCGACAAAGCCGCATCCGACAATGGCGGCTTTTCTGCTGTTGATTTCATTCATAGTATAAAACCTCGTTTCTGTATTGATTGTTATTATCCCCCGAGAACCAGATAAATATCCATCAGCAGCACAAAGACCAGAAAGAGTCCTTCCCAGATGAGCGGGGTGGTAAACAGGATCTTTACAACGTCCGTCACGGTGGTGGTGGCGGAGTTGGTTTTGACCTTGTGTTTATGTCCATGGTTATCTATGGTATAAATACAGGGGTTTTCGTAGATGTCAATGCGACCCATTTTGATGTAGTAAGCAGGCACGACGGGAACGAAAATGCACAGCCACACCGCCGAGCCGCCAATGTTCAAGCTTTGGTAGTCGAACCCGCTCAATACGAACGCGACGATAATCGGCAGAAATATCACCACTATCCCCAAAGCGAGCATCTTGATGGTCCTGCTCACCGTGGTGAAGCGGATGTG
>CACWOA010000087.1 GCA_902762395.1 uncultured Ruminococcus sp. | reverse complement strand
AGGAATCTGAAAGATTTAACTTGATAGCACTATCTTCTGAAAGCTCGTGTATTTCAGGATAGTTTGATAGAAACCATCATCTTATTTCTTTCAGATTCCTTATTATCTTCTGAAAACGCCGTTATCCTTTCCCGGATAAGCGTTTCTCCCCGGATTCGTCCCGGCGGCACGACCGTCACGTTCCAAGGGGCGCGTGTCTCTCTTTCCCGCCGTTTCGTCAAAACGGACGTTGAAATTCCTTCTTCTGTTGGCGTTGCGCACAAAGACAATGGGAACATTGCCCAGCCAGATCACCTGCCGATCGACAAGCGAAAAGCTGTCCGTGATCTGCCGATCCTCAATGTAAGTCGTCGCGGGAGTACCGTTTTCGCGAGGCAGGGGCTTGGCAAAATAGCCTATCGCGTCCTTTCCCACGCCAAGGTGGTGACGGCTGGCGCCGTCCTTCCCCGTAACGCCCGAAAGCACAAAGTCGCAGTCGTTTTCCCTGCCGATCGTGAACTGTCCCGAGGAGGGAATCAGCAGATTCATCGTCTTGACCGGTTTTTCGCTCACAGGGTCAACCTGCATAACAGACCACTCCGTCGGAATCACGGTGTCGCCCGCTCCGCCCGGGATATCGGTGCCGCCCCCGCTGCCCGGAATCTCGGTGCCGCCCGCTCCGCCATAGCCGCCCTTTTTTCCGCGAGGCTGTTCAGGCTGCGTGCCGGTGTTGTTCTTCCAGATCATGTAGCAGATGAACGCGATCAGCGCTATCATCGCAAGAATAATAATGTAACTAAAAAAATCTTTCACGGTACAAGACCCCTTTCATGTTTACGATGCATCATCGTTGCGTCTATTATACCATAATCTCCGTGACGGGTCAATTCTTTTGAAACATTTTGACAGAAGACAAAAAGCGGCGTGTACGGAATCAACCGAACACACCGCTATGCAGACCTCAACAGAACTGCCGCACAACACGGAAATCCATTTTGTTCAATTTGACATCTATGCACATTTATCGTTTTAAAGAAGAACCGACGCAGCGCGTTGTCCCGCGCCGGGATCATTTCTGACGCTTGAGTTTGTATTCCTTGCCGGTATCAGGGTTTTTGATCGTTACGGAAGCCGGCTTGCCGGAATACGGCGTATCAAAATTGACCACTTCAAACCAATCGACCTCCTCGGCATTTTCATCCTCCGACACCTGTACAAAATAGCCGTATGCGCCCCTCTCCTCATAAAAGAGCCATGACACAAAGTCATTTTTCCACATATTGGTATGCGTCATTGTAAAAGATTCATCCTCGGCGTTTTGTTTTATGGTGATCGTAATATCCCCGTTGGAAAATGTACCGCCGTTCATCTTCATCAGTGTAAACAGGCTGTCCGCACAGCATTGCCTGCACTCGTCATTGGTGTCGGCATACTTCAAAAGTGTGTCAAAAACGTCCTTGAGGACATCCAACTGATAATAATAGTTGGTTTCCTTAGCGTTACGGAAATTGCAAAGCGCCGCATATGCCGCGCTGTCTTTGTACTGCACCGCGCTGAGTGCCTCAAATTCGACCAGCGCTTCCGAATAGTTCTCGCCGGCATAGGCTTGCAGCGCGAGCTGATAATTGCACTCATTGAGCAGTCCATTCAGCTCCTCATCATCCTCCGCGTCCACCTTCTGAGCCGCTATGTCTTCCAGAAGCTTTTTGGCATCCTGATAATTTCCGGCTTTCACCAGCTTGTCGGCGTTTTTATACTTTGCCTCTTCGAGAAGCGCCTTTGCGTCGTAAAAGTCGGATATTCCCTCCAGAATACGGATGGCTTCCTCATAATCCCCCTCGCTGATTTTGCTTTTGGCGATGTAATAATCACAGGAGACGACATAGTCTTTGCTCAGCTTATAGTTGCCGAGAGACTTGAATTCGCTTCGCGCATCGACATAATTCATGTTATTGTACCGGGAAACGGCGCGGTCATAAGCGGAACTGCGCCAGACGCCCGTCAGGACAGTCGCCAGCACCGCCAGTGCGAACGCCCCTGCCACCCATAACAGGAAGCGCCTTTGTGTGACTCTGGCTTTGACTTTATTCCATAAGGCATACGCCTTTTCGGCGCTGACATACTGACCGGGATGAACCAGCCAGCCGGGAAGGCGGGACGTGCGCGCTCTGTTGCCGGAAACCGTACCCGGCGCCCGGTAGATCATCGACTGCGGCGCTTGCTGCGGCATCGGCTGCGGCACATACTGCGGCATTGGCTGCGACGCAGCGGCAGAGACGGTCCGATTCATCGACACGGCAGCAGACGAAGCGCTTTCCGCCACAGCGCTTTCCGCCACAGCGCTGCCGCTGAGAACCAGCAGGGCTTTTTTCATCTCGGCAGGCAAATGATACCGCTTTTTCCTGTCAAACTGCGTCGCTTTCAGAATAATCTGCGCCAGTCCCTGCCCGGCATACGCCGGAGCGGGGATGACCTCGCCCGCCATTCTCCGCGCAAGGGCTTTTTCATTGTCTTCCGGCTTAATCTTGCCGCTGACAGGTAAAAAGGGAGCGCGGTTTCCGTTGACCAGGCGATACATCACCATGCCAAGAGAGTAAATGTCGGCGCTGAAACCGGCAGGCTCTCCCCGGTACACTTCCGGCGACATATACACATAAGTGCCTTTTTTGCTCATCGCAACCGTGGTGTGTTCCAGCTCTCTGGCCACGCCAAAATCACCCAGCTTGTAATCGCCGCTGTCGCTGACAAAAATGTTGGAGGGTTTTATATCTCTATGTACAATTCCTTTATCGACACAGACCTCTAATGCCGAACACATATCAATGCCCAGCTTGATGACGTCCTTTTGGGTAAACGGCTGACGACGCAGGACGTCGTTCAGACAGGTCAGAAGCTCCATGCGGATGATAACGTCATAGCCTATGCCGGACGCTTTGGGAAGAATCAGATGGTCTTCATACGAGACGATGTTGGTTTTTCCCTTGACTTGGTTCATCAGTTTGATTTCATTCATCAGATTCTTCACTATGTCGTCAAAATATTCCTTGACGGATTGACGATCGGACGCCATTCCCTCCGAAATCGCGTCGGAAATCTGTGATTCTGAGGAGGGAATGGAAATATGCTTGATGGCAGCATAATATTTCTGTCCGAATTCTTCCCTCACCGCACGGTAAACCTTGCCATAGCTTCCTTCCCCGATCCGATCCTCCGTTCTCCATGACCCCCATAAAGGCTCGAATTGCTTGATTTCATCCATTTGCCATTACTCCTTGTGTGATAAACGGTCTTTCTTTCCATATGAAATATTTTACAACCTTCCGGGAAGCTTGTCAATAGCCATTTATCATGGTTCACAGAAATCGACTATCTTGACTTTTATAGCGTTAATCATGCAAAATTGTAAACTGTTATTCAACATTTGCCCAATTGACTTGCACCTTTGCGGGAATTATTATATAATTAGTAGTTGTAATCCGTATGACAGAGGTGTTTTTAATCATGGCATTTGCGCCGATTCCCGAATATGAGGGAAAATCGCCCTATGTGTTTATTTCTTACGCACAGCAGGACGAAAAAATAGCTTATTCCATTGCTGTAAAAATGTATAACGAGGGTTTCCGCGTGTGGAGCAGCGCCGCCTGCGGCAATCCTTCCAGTATGCGCATTGCCGAGCGTCTGAGTCATTCGGCGGTGGCGATGGTGTTTCTGTCGCGGAGCTATCTGAAATTTGCCGCCTCCAAAGAATTTGAGCCGCGTGCCGTTATGAACAGCCCCAAGCAGAAAATCGTGATTTGCCTCGACGATACGCCCCTCGGCGCCGAGTGGAACACAGTGGATTTTCCCGCCGGCATCCGCTACAATCCCCATGTTCCCGAAGGTCTGTGGCTGCGCATCAATTCCTCCGACGCCCTCGAAAAGTGCCGGGGCGCCTGGCCCAGACATCCTCTGCCGCTGCCCTTTGAGGAAAAGCCCGCAGCTGACACATCCATTGACGAGGGAGAACTGCATAACGAGTTAAGCGATCTCAATTCGGTCATGTCCTCTTTCGGGGCGGGGCTGGACGATGAAGAAATCAACAATATCTCGCTCTTCCGGCGTGAGAACCCCGATGCCAATAAACCGAAATGGCCCCCGAAGCAGGAACCTACACAGGAACAGGAATATTATGCCATCGAAAACCTCATCGGCACCGCCCCCATGCCCGCCTCTCCCGAAAAAAAGCAGTACGACAGCATGATCGGACTGATCGAAGGGTTCATGGAAAAAAGCAGCCGCGCCAAGGAAGAGGAACTGCAAAAAGCACTGAGCGAACCCGCCCCCCCGCCGTCAGAAACGCCTGTCGCGGCTTCGTCCAATTCCTACAGCAATTACCGTCCGATTCCCAAAAACGAATTTTATCGGGTCGATCTTTCCAAAGATACCGCCGCCGAACCGGTGGTCATCACGCATTCCTCCGACATCAAAAGGGCGCACTCCCCCTTCTCCCCTGTTACTGTGGATTACGGAGAAGAAACCGTTCCCGATAACTACTCCATGAAGCGAAATTCCGAGCGTTCCGACCGTTTAAACGGCTATGTGTGTGATTTTGATGCGCACAAGCCGGTTGCGTCTCCCGAGCCGATTGTAACGGAGCCGCCGCAAAAAACGCCGGCGCCCCCTGCCCCCAAGCCGGAAAAAGAAAAGAAAAAACCGAAACCCGATACCGAGCTGTTTGAAAAGATTGTGGATGACCGCAAGCTCATGACATCCACCGAGGACAACGCGGACAGCGCGCGTCTGACCTATCATCTCGGCAGCGCGTTTGACGGCTTTGACGAGAGGGATTTCATCGACGACGAGGAAGAACCTGCGCCCGAACCGCCCAAACCGGAGCCGCCCAAGCCCAAGCCCGAGCCGCCCAAACCGGAGCCGGCATTCGAGCCTGTCGATCACACGCCTGTCCGGTTCAAGGATGACGAAATTCCGCTTCCCGCGCTCCGCTTTGAGTCGAAAAAGCCCCGTCCCGAAGTGGATTTCACTCCGCCCGGACCGACCCCTCCCCCGGCGCAGCGGCGCACGCTTTCCAAACCGCGCAGACGTTACATTGTCGCGGTCAGACGCGGCGTCCGGCATATCGAATATGAGAATGAAATGTATGAGGTCAACGGGCGCTGGATTCCGGGTGAAATCTATCACCGCCTCATGCCCAATGCCGAATACACCGCGATCCGGCGTATCAGCCGGACACAAAGGAAGCAACCGGCTTCCACCCCCACGCCGGCCTACCGACCGCCGTCGGAAGCCGATCTGAATGCGGGCAACCGCTTGTTCGGCGGGGTCAATCCCTTTTTCACATCGCCCCCGCGTCAGAATGCAGGCGCCCCCGAGAGCATTGACGAAACCGTCCGCGCCGCGATGCGCGAGCGCCATGAAACACGCCGCCTCGAAGCGATCCGGCAATATGAGGAGCAGCAGACGGCAGCTGCCGAAAGCGCCAAGCCCGCCGCCAGACAGACAGCCGCTTCCCCCTCCGGCGAAGCGGGAGGGGGAAATCAGCCTGCCCGCAAGCATAAATTTTCTCACGAGGGCGGCATCAAAAAATCGCTGACAGCAGGCATGGAAACACCCGTAGACACCAGCGGCGAGGAATCGCACCGTCAGTACGGGGCGAGAGCCGCCTCCGCGAGTGCCGCCGCAGGCGCCGATTCCGACGGCAAGCAGAGCAAAAAATCCAAGAAAGCCGACGAAAAGGCCGCCAAAAAAGCCGCGCAGAAGGCGGCGCAAAAGGCGGCGCAGAAAAAGGAAGAATCCAAAAAGAAAGACAAGGACAAAAAGAAAAAGCAGCCCAAGGAGGACAGCAAACCCGCCAAAGTATACGGCGATGTGGATGAGGACAATCTCATCGAGCTGCCCAAAAAGAACCTGCCAAAAGTGGATTACGACCCGAAGGTATTCCGCGATATGAATCTCAGCGAAATCCTCTTTGGCGACAAAGGCGACGATAAGAAAGACGCCAAAAAGAAAAAGAAAAAATGAGGGAGCCTCGTCATTCTACCAAAAAGCAGAAGGGAAACCAATTGAAAATGAAATGTAAAACATGGCGTGTGTTTTTTTGGGTATGCTGCATTGTCCTGTTGACCGGATGCAGTTTACCGACCTATCATCTGTATGATCCGGGCGTTCCTTCACAGGAGGTGTCCGCCTTTCTTGATGCCGTTATCACGGGTCATTACGAGAAGGCGAATGAACGGCTGTATAACAGCGTCTGGGTTTCGGACAGTGACAGCGGAATGTACAGCGCGGAAGGCACCCTCGTCAGCGAAAACGATACGCGTCTGATGCAGTGCATTAATGAAAGCCGGCAATATGAGATTGTCAGTGAAAGCGACTATTCCAACGACGCGCCGGAAGCGCGTGTGACAGTCAAATATACGGTTTTCAGCGTTCCCGCCTTTCAGTCGGAATTGTCCTCGGATGTGGTGCAGCGGGTAAAAGCGGAACAATATAACGGCACGCAGTTTGAAAGCGCCGCCGATACGGCAGCGCTGATCGAAAATCGGAAAGCCGCACTTTTGCAGACGCCCGAAAACTATTATTCCACCGGCTATTATACGGTCAGGCTGGTGCGTTACAAGGGGCAGTGGCGTATTGTGCTGCCCGATGCGTTTTATCAGGCCTTGTGCGGGCGTCCGTTGGAGGGAGGAAACGATGAAGGTCATCAA
>CACWOA010000086.1 GCA_902762395.1 uncultured Ruminococcus sp. | reverse complement strand
GTGTACGGCGATTACGATGTGGACGGCATCACCTCGACCGCGCTGTTGTATTCCTATCTGGAATCGGTAGGCGCGAATGTCACCTATTATATACCCCACCGCGATACCGAGGGCTACGGGCTGCATTGCGGCGCCATTGACAGGCTGCACGAGCAGGGCATTTCGCTCATTGTGACGGTGGATAACGGCATTGCCGCCATCCGTGAGGTAGCGCACGCCAACGAACTCGGCATGGACGTCATTGTGACCGACCACCATCACGAGGGGCAGCAGCTTCCCGACGCGGTGGCTGTGGTCAATCCCCATCGTCGGGACAGCAGGTGTCCCTTCCGCGAATACGCAGGCGTAGGGGTGGCGTTTAAACTCGTCTGCGCACTGGAAGGAGACAGTATTTCCGTGCTGGAGAACTACGGCGATCTGGTGGCACTCGGCACCGTGGCGGACGTGGTGAGCCTGACGGGAGAGAACCGCCGGTTGGTGCGGCTGGGGCTGCCGCTGATCGAGCGGACGGAACGGATCGGACTCAAAGCGCTGATGGACTTGGCGGGACTTACCGGAAAGCCCGTTACCTCCACTTCCATCGCCTTTATTATCGCGCCTCGGCTGAACGCGGCGGGACGATTGGGTACCGCGGAACGCGCGGTGAGGTTGTTGATTTCGGAGGATGCGGAAGAAACTTCCCGGCTGGCGCAGCAGCTTACCGACGAGAACAAAGAGCGGCAGGCGATCGAGCAGATTATCAACCGCGATGTGGGGGAGATGCTGAAAAAAAACGAATCGCTGCTGTATGACCGCGTAATTGTGATCGCGGGAGAAGGCTGGAATCGCGGTGTGATCGGGATTTTTGCCTCGCGTATCTGTGAGAGATACGGCAAACCGTGTTTTATTCTGTCCTATGAGGGAGACAGCGCCAAAGGTTCGGGGCGCAGCATTGAAGGATTTTCGCTGTATGACGCGATTTCCGCCTGTTCTGACACGCTCACCGGCTTCGGGGGACATACGCTCGCGGCAGGCATCAGCCTCAGAACCGAAGATATTGACGCGTTCCGCCGTGCCATCAACGAATATGCGGCGCGTGAATATCCGCAAATGCCTGCCCCCGAGCTGAAGATTGACTGCCAGCTCCCGCCGTCCATGCTGACGCTGGATCTGTGCGGCGCGGCGCAGCTTCTTGAACCCTTCGGCGCGGAGAATCCCACGCCCTTGGTAGCGGTCATGGGGATGAAGATCATCGACGTATTCGGCGCAGGCGGAGGCAAGCACCAGAAAATCACAATGCAGCGCGGTAACGCCACCATTACTACGATGAAATTTTCCACCCTGAATGAGGACTTCCCTTATGTCCCTGGCGATGTGGTGGATATTGCGGTGACGCTGGACAAATCAATCTATCGAGGGCAGGAAAGCCTGACGCTGGTGGTGCGGGATATGCGGCTGTCCGAAACACATTTTGACGAGATTCACGGCGGCAGGCGGTTGTTTGAAAGACTCATGCGCGGAGAAGCGCTGGAGGAGGAGCAGCTTGCGCAGTTGCGACCCACCCGCAAGGAGGTAGGAGTGATCTACCGCATGGCGGCGGAAGGCTACCGCGGCGGTGAGGATGTGATAGGCTGCCGGATGAAACGCGCGGGTGTGGGGTACGCGAAGCTCCTGACCTCGCTGCGCATTTTGAACGAGGGTGGGCTGCTCCATATAGAAAACGACGGTTTTGTGCTGAAAATAGAACCGTCCGCGCACAGTGCCAAGGACGGCAAGATTGCGCTTGAAAATACCCCCACGGCGCAGCGTGTGGGTTATAGCAACGCTTGATTTTTTGAGGAACGCAACGAATGACATAAAGGTATATATATTAAGTATGTATATTTAGGAAGAAAATGATTGGCGGAGGAGGGAAAACCATATGGCGGACGAAATGAAGAAAAACGTGATGACAGGTGAGAATGAACGGGATTTTACAGACAATGTGGTAGAATCGTACTGCACATATGATGTATTAGTGAGAAATATTGTGGCCAGCGGCAAGGAATACGACATGGCGGCGATTGAAAAAGCGTATTTCTTCGCCAGCAAGGCGCACGCGGGGCAGACCCGCAAATCCGGCGAACCTTATATCGTCCACCCCATTTCGGTGGCGGATATCCTGGTATCGCTGGGAATGGATACGGACAGTGTGGTGGCGGCGCTTCTGCACGATGTGGTGGAGGATACCCCCGTCACGCTGGAGGATATCGAAAAGAACTTCGGCAGCACGATTGCGGGAATCATTGACGGACTGACCAAACTGAGCAAGATGGGCTTCAAGACCAAGGAAGAACATCAGTCGGAGAATGTGCGCCGTATGCTTTTTGCCACCAATAAAGATATCCGCGTACTGATTATCAAGCTGGCGGATCGTCTGAACAATATGCGCACGCTCAGCGCGATGTACCCCCAGAAGCAGCGCGATATAGCGCGGGAAACCATGGAGATTTATGCCCCGCTGGCGCACAGAATGGGCATCCGTCAGGTCAAGGAGGAACTGGAGGATCTGTCGCTGCGCTACCTTGACCCGGTAGGCTACAAGCAGATCTGCAACCGCTTGTCGGAGCAGCAGTTCAACCGGCAGGCGTTTTTGGAGAGCATCAAGGATGAAATCAGGGAAAAGCTGATGCGGCACATACCCAATGTGATTGTGTCGGGACGCGTAAAATCGGTCAACGGCATTTATCATAAGATGATTATGCAGGGCAAGAGTTTTGAGGATATTTATGACGTCTATGCGGTGCGTGTGATTGTAGACACCGTGGCGGACTGTTATTCGGTGCTGGGTCTGATTCACACCAATTACACGATGGTTCCGGGGCGCTTCAAGGATTATATCACCATGCCAAAGCCCAACGGCTATCAATCGCTGCACACCACCGTGATGCGCAAGAGCGACGACCCCGACGAGAATGCCGTTCCCTTTGAGGTGCAGATTCGCACCAAGGAGATGCACCGCACGGCGGAATTCGGTGTGGCGGCGCACTGGAAATATAAAACAGGGGAAGCGGCGGAAGGCGGCAAGGTCGTGTTTGAAAACGCGGTGACATGGATTCGCCAGATGATTGAGGAACAGATGGAGAGCGGCAGCGACGTCATCACCCTCATCAAGGATGATCTGATGCCGGAGGAAATCTATGTGCTCACGCCGAGAGGCGACCTCAAGATTCTGCCGGTCGGCGCGACGGTCATCGACTTTGCCTACGCCATTCACAGCGCGGTGGGCAACCGCATGATCGGCGCGAAGATCGACGGACGCATTGTTCCCATCAATACGACGCTGCACACCGGTAATGTGGTAGAGATTCAGACCACCAAGGAGATTGTCAACGGTCCCAGCCGCGACTGGCTGAATATGGCCAAGACCAGCCAGGCCAAGAGCAAGATTCGCGCGTGGTTCAAGAACGAGCGCCGCGCGGAGAATATCGCGGAGGGACGCGCGGAATATGTGCGGGAAATGAAGCGCGCGGGACTGACCATGCCCGACGACAAAGCCGAAGAGTTCCTCGAGGAACAGGCGCGCAAATCCCACATGGACTCGGTGGACGATTTCTTCGCGGCGATCGGCTACGGCGGCATTGTGATGACGCGCCTGATGCCGCGCATTCGCGAGGATTATGACCGACTCATTGTCAAGCCGAGCGAGCCTGTCACGCTGGGAAATTTCGAGGAGGCGCCGCAAAGCCCGGCCAAGGGCGACCCGGGCGTGCGCGTGGAGGGCATCGAGCATTGCCAGATCAAGATGGCGCGCTGCTGCAATCCGCTGCCGGGCGACGAAATCATCGGATTCATCACGCGGGGCTACGGCGTATCGGTACACAAGAGAAGCTGCACCAACGTGCCGCGCGATCTGACCCAGTGCGAAAATCCCGAACGCTGGATCAAGGTGTCGTGGGGAGAAAACAGCGGCAGCCGCGTCTTTAAGACCACGTTGCGCATGACCTGCCTCGACCGCCACGGATTGCTCGCGGATATCACCGCACAGCTTTCCGTGATGCATATCAGCATCAGTATGCTCAATTCCCACGAATTAAAAGACGGCAACGCGGTGATCACGGCGACCATCTCGGTCAGCAGCAAGGAACATCTCGCGCAGGTTACGTCCAAGCTGCTGCGTGTGGACGGCGTGCTGAGCATCGAGTAAGACAAACCCTTTATCGTATCGTAAAGTTTTTGATAATTTTCGCGGCGGCGGTTGCAACCCGCCGCGAAAAATGCTATAATAATGACGGAGAGCGAACGAAAGGGGAATGGTTCCGATGGGAGACAAAGACGCGATTACCAAAGAATTCATGTCGCGACCGGACGTCTTTGCCGACGCGTTTAATTTTCTGATTTACGACGGCGAGCAGGTGATCAAACCGGAGAATCTCCGTGAAATGGACACCGCCGCGCGGGTGCTCCCGTATGGCATGGACGGCATTCCTGAGACGAACCAGAAAACGCGCGACGTTTTTAAGAGCTGGGTGTGTATGCGGGATGACCAATACGCGTATCTCATGCTCGGCATAGAGAACCAGTCGGACATTCACTACGCCATGCCGGTGCGCAATATGCTGTATGACGCGATGCAATATTCCCAGCAGATAGGGCAGCGCAGGAAAGCGCGGAAAAAAAGCAGGGAGCAGGGCGACGACAGCGGGGAATACCTTTCGGGATTCCATAAAGACGACAAACTGACGCCTGTTATCACGCTGGTGGTCTATTTCGGCTCGGACGAATGGGACGCGCCGCTGTCGCTGCATGAGATGATGTCGGTCCAGGATGAACGCGTGATGCGTCTGGTGGCGGATTACAGACTCAATCTGATTGCTCCGGCGCACCTGACGGAGGACGAAGCGCACAAGCTGTGTTCCGAACTGCGGGAAGTCATGCTGGCGGTGAAGTACGCGGGGGACAGGCAGCGGTTGCGGACCCTGTTGCACACAGACGATCGCTTTGCCGACATGGAGAAAAGCGCCGCCGATGTGGTAATGGCGTTTACAGGCATGGAGACGAAAAACAAAACCAATGAGAAAGGGAGAATTGATATGCGTTTCGCGGTAGATGAAATACGCGAGGAAGCCCGTGAGGAAACCCGCGTAGAGGACATTCAGGACATGGTTCGCGCAATGCGTATGCTGCATTATTCCGAGCAGCAGATATTGGAGCTGGTGATGGCGGCTTTCCATCTCACCGCAGCGGAAGCGGAAGCCTATCTGGATGAGCCGGAAGAAACAGAGGAGAATTGAAGTTTTTATTATTATTCATTTTTTTGAAGGAGAGACATATTCCGATGAACCAGAACGAAACAAACGACGTATTGCAAGACTTGTATGACACCGTGATCGAGCGCAGGGATCATCCGCAGGAGAAATCCTACACCTGCTATCTGCTCGACACGGGACTCGACAAGATTCTCAAGAAGGTGGGCGAGGAGTGCAGTGAAACGATCATCGCCGCCAAGAATGACAGCGACAGTGATCTGGTGGGCGAAATCAGCGACCTGATGTATCACCTGATGGTGCTGATGGTCAAGCGCGGCATCCCGCTCGAAGATGTGTATGCCGAGCTGGCCAAGAGAAGCCTCAAGAGCGGCAACCTCAAAACTTTCAAGCAGGTTGACAAAAACAGTTGATCATTTTTATTATAATGGTATGATAAGGCTATGACGGCAGCGAAAAGCGTTCCCCTTGGATTTTGGTGCGAGGGGGCGCTTTTTTGGTTGAGAAAATACTGTGCGAATTGACGGCTTGATTCCACTTTTTTTCGGGTCAGGGGGACACAATCGACCGAGATTGCCTAAAATAGGACATTTATCGGACAAAAAGCAATGGGAAAAATTGCACAAATTGAAAAAAATTATGACTCAGATAGGGGGTGGCGGTGTAAATCAATGAAAAAAGAAAAGCGGCATAAAATAAAATTGTTTAATAAAATTTGTGTAATTAAACCAAATAAATCCATTTTTAAGTATAATAAATAACCAAAGATTTAAAAAATAGTGAGAAAAGGTTGAACTCTTTTTTTTGACGTGCTATAATCTACTTAAATGAACGGGGATATTCTGCCTGTCAACGAGTTTCGTACTTGTGAATTTCAACAAATGTTTTAAAGCGGATATTTTAAGGAGGCTGCGAATTTTATGAATACGAAAAACACAGCGTCGAGAGCAAGATTAGGAACGCGCAGGTACTTCAACAAGCATAAAGTGACCACCATGATGATGGCTGTGAGTCTGGCGTTTCTCATGGCCTTTTCGGCGTTGAGCGCCAATATCGCGTCCATCGTCAAGCTGCTGGAGACTAACGCGGCGGCGGGCGATGAGTATTACACCGCCGATCTGACGCTGTATGACTACTTTTCCGACAGCAGAAACGCGTCTACCGGCATAGACAACGGTACCCAACAGGAGTTCAATAATTTCCAAGCGGCGCTGTGGGACAGTGGTTCTTCGACCGGGTATATCAGAAACTCCGGCTGTGCGGATTGGAATGATACCACGCAGCAGTACCTTTTCGCGGCGGCAAACGACAGCTCTGATCATCACTACTATCCTTTGTACCTCGGTTTGCAGTACAAAAGTAGCAGCAGTGTTTATAAATATCCGTATATTGTATTTCGGCTACAGTCTCGCCGCAAACTCCGAAGGCGCAAGCGATTCTTCCGCTGCGGCACAGGGGCTGGTCGATAATACGCTCCACGACAATAATGTCACGCAAGGCAATAACGCCGAGATTGTTCCTTATTTTAACAGCAGCTTTTTGACCAGCAAAGGCGTTGGCGCGACCTACA
This sequence comes from uncultured Ruminococcus sp., assembly GCA_902762395.1. Classification (GTDB taxonomy): domain Bacteria; phylum Bacillota; class Clostridia; order Oscillospirales; family Acutalibacteraceae; genus RUG762. The sequence continues at coordinate 2,659 of CACWOA010000086.1, read as the reverse complement.
GCGGCAAAAAGTTCCAGTTCCGTAAGCACACCTCGAATGAAAGCGCTACGTATGGAAAGGATTACACCGGCTATTATGTTTTTGACAGCAAGTATGACGGTTTGAAAGTCACGGATGAAAATGGCAGCGCCAAGGCTTTTACCGATTACAACAGCACCTACAATTATCAAGTCGGTAAGAATACCGAAGCGGGTTATACTGCTTATAAAGACGATAATAGTGTAAACGCATTCTTCCCGCTTGGTGAGAAAAACTTCGGATTCGGTGCGCGGTTTGATATACAATTCACCATGACGACCAACGGAAAAACGCCTGACGGCAAGGACATGACCTTTAATTTCCGAGGCGATGACGATGTTTGGGTCTTTATTGACAACAAGCTGATATTGGATATCGGCGGTGCGCATGGCGCTGTGGAGGGAAATATCAACTTTGGTCAGGCGACGCGTAAAGTCGCATATACAAAAAATCAGTCCTGCTTTACCCATGCGAATTATGACACGATCGTTGGCAGCAATATAACGGCGGGAAGCAACGAGGATATCCTTGACAAGCTTAACTCCATCAATATTTACGGTGACCCGACCCATAAGCATACGCTGACGCTCTTCTACATCGAGCGCGGTCGTATCGAATCCAACTGCCTGATTACCTTTAACTTCGAACTGGCAGATAAGCTGACGGTTTCCAATACCGTCAATGCGGACAATGTCAATGCCACGCTGAAAGCAGAGACCCTGCAGGTGGCGAAGCATGAGGGTGTGGAGTACCTGATCGCCAATAAAGGCGGTAAGACCACCACCGAAAGCCCTGATGACAATGCTCCAAGCACCGATGACCCGCTGATCGAGGGAGCCGTTGTTTCCGACAAGAGGACGATCACATATTACAACGGCACCACGCAATTAGGCTCAGGCTCATATACGACGGGCAGCAAGATCAGACTCTGGAACAGCAGCAACCTGCCGACCGACACCACGGTCGGCGCCAATACGGAGCTGAAAGGATGGAATACGGCTGCGGACGGCAGCGGCACCAATTATGAATGCAGCGACCTGATTACGCTGAACGGTGATGTTACCCTATACGCGCAGTGGGCGCAGAAACGAACGATTACTTTTTACAGCGATAGCAATCTGGTAGACACTGTTACGGGCGCTGAAGGAGCGCAGGTTTCCGCACCGTCTGTCAGCAAAACCGGCTACAAGCTGTTGGGATGGAGTACAACCAATGGCGCGTCTACCCCGGATACGGGATATGAGGCGGGCTCCACGATCACCGTTCCCAATCAAGATATCACGTTGTATGCCGTGTGGCAGCAACAGCCGTGGATTGATTTTAAGGAGTCCGACGGCAGCTCGACTATCAAAACGATTTATGATGATGTGGATGAGCATGTAGGTGTGCCGACCGCGAGCAAGGACGGCTATCGGCTTCTCGGCTGGAGCAATACGATCAATCCTACATCGAGTCAGGTGGACTATCCTGTGGGCGGTTCGATTCAGATGCCCTCTACGGCAGGCACTTCCAAGACGGTCTATGCCGTGTGGAAAGAAACCATTAATCTCTATAACATGAAGAAACCCACTGTGGTTGTCGCGATAAAGAAAAATGCCTACGGCACGACTTTCGGCGGCAGCTTTTCGTTGGGAACATGGATTGATGACAACTATTGGTCGGGCGGCACACAATATGACCGATTCTACGCCAATGCCACAAATACGGTGAACCTGAGAACGGATACTGATGACCCTTACAAGGCATGGTTCAATGTAAATAACGGACCCCAATACCCGCGTGACACGGGTGGTACAGACTACAGCGGCGACGTTGAAGGCGACGTTGAAACTAATGAAAATAAAGTTCTGAGAATCAAAGCGAATGATGACGGCGGTTACCTCTATTTGGTAGATTTTGAAAACTATAACACCTACCGTTATGTTGTCACCTCCGGCAATGCACTCACGGGTTCGGGCACCGATGCCTCGGGAAGCACCAATCATATCAGTTGGGTTCCTGACAGTCTGAAGAACTGGTATATTACCTATACCGCTCTTTACCGTCAGATTCAGATCAGAAAGACGCAGCTTGAATCATGGACAGGAACGGAAGCCGCATATGATACGGCGGCAGCAGATTGGAAAACGGCGAAAAACGTCTATGAAAACAGCACCTACGCATATCCGTTCAACGGTAGCGGCGGGGATACCACGTCAGACGCGATCAGCGCGTATAACACTGAGATACAACGTCTCGGCGGTACGAGCGTCACATTTGGGTCGATGGCTCCGGCCGCTTTACCGAACACCGCGAGTCTGAACGGGAGCCGTTCCATTCAGTCGGTACAGCCTGCGGGAGAAACCGAAACAGGAGAGGAACCCGAGGAATCAACTGAGGAGAACTCTGAGGAGAATCCTGATGCGCAGGAGCCTTCCGAAACGAATGAAGATGAAACCGACGGTCAGTCCACCGACGGCGAGGACGGCGGACTCAGAGCCAGCGCCGCGGCGGGAACTTCCGGCCACTGGGCAGGCTCGCCAAGCGCATTCGGCGCGGTCGCTAATACCAACTACCGACTGAAAAATACCGGCGGCAACACGTCCGTCATCCGTCAGACCCCCTCGACAGGCAAATACAACCTGCTCGGCGGTCAGGAATC
>CACWOA010000085.1 GCA_902762395.1 uncultured Ruminococcus sp. | reverse complement strand
GTCCTTATTTTTTGTGCACTTTTTTATACTGCTCATTTATAGTATGAAATATCTGAAAAAATTACTTGCTGTGACAATTGTCATAGCCATACTGATAAGTGTACCTGTTGGCTGCAACAGCAGAAATTCGAGAGCGAATGGCGGAAAATTAAGCATCGTGACAACGATTTTTCCTGAGTATGACTGGGTTCGCCAGATTGTCGGTGAACCGTCAGACAATGTGGAGATCACAATGCTTCTGAATAACGGCGTTGACCTTCACAGCTACCAGCCCACAGCAGACGACATCCTTAAAATATCCACTTGCGATATGTTTATCTATGTGGGCGGAGAATCAGATAAGTGGGTTCATGACGCTCTGAAAGAGTCCGTCAACAAGAATATGGTGGTCATCAATCTGCTGGATGTGCTTGGTGAATCCGTGAAGGAAGAAGAAGTGGTTGACGGTATGCAGGCAGACGAAGAAGACGAAGAGGAACATGAAGAAGAGCCCGAATACGATGAGCATGTATGGCTTTCCTTGAAAAATGCGTCTGTACTTTGCAACTATATTGCCGGTCAGCTTGGTGGCATAGATGAAGCGCATAAAGATATTTACACTGCCAATGCAAATGCCTATACAGAGAAGCTCAACGCATTGGATAAAGAATTCCAGAAGACAGTCGAAGCGGCTTCTGTGAAGACCGTACTGTTCGGTGACCGATTTCCGTTCCGCTATCTGGTTGATGATTACTCCTTATCTTATTATGCTGCGTTTGTAGGCTGTTCCGCTGAGACCGAGGCGAGTTTTGAGACCATTGTGTTTCTTGCCAATAAAGCGGATGAATTGGGCTTGAAAACAATTTTGCAAATTGAAAGTGCCGACGGTTCCATTGCAAGAACCATTCGTGACAACACCAAAACAAAGAATCAGTCCATTCTCACGATGGATTCCATGCAGTCCACAACGTCCGAAGATGTCAGCAAAGGCGCGACATATCTGTCGGCAATGGAAAATAATCTCTCCGTCCTGAAAGACGCATTGAGATAAGGAGAACCATCGTGGTTCAGCTTATCTGCCAACATCTTTCGCTGGGGTATGATGGACATGAGATTCTTCATAACCTCTATTTTAAAATCAATGCGGGAGATTATCTCTGCATCGTCGGTGAAAACGGTTCCGGTAAAAGTACGCTTATGAAAACCATTCTTGGCCTGCAAGCACCCCTCAGCGGCAAAATTGTGACAGGAGACGGGCTGAGAAAAAACGAAATCGGCTATCTGCCGCAGCAGACGCTTGTACAGCGTGATTTTCCGGCGTCGGTATGGGAAGTAGTACTGTCAGGATGTCAGAACCGGCAGGGTCTGCGGCCGTTCTACAACGTGGAGGAAAAACGGCTGGCACATGAAAACATCGAAAAAATGGGCTTGTCATCTTTGACCGACCGATGCTACCGCGAACTTTCCGGCGGTCAGCAGCAGCGTGTTCTGCTGGCACGGGCACTGTGCGCCACAAAAAAGATGCTGCTGCTCGATGAACCCGTATCAGGTCTTGATCCGGTCGTGACAGAGGAAATGTACTGTTTGATTGAGAGCATCAACCGTGAAGACGGGATAACGGTTGTGATGATTACCCATGATATTCATGCCGCACTCAAATATGCCAACCGTATTTTGCACATCGGTGAGTCTGTCTTTATCGGCAGTAAAGAGGCTTACATGAAAAGCAAATTTTCAGACGGCTTTGCCGGTCAGGGAGGTGTGCGCTGATGAATGGCTGGGAAAAACTGATTCTGTATTTTCAATATCCCTTTGTGCGCTATGCGCTGATCGTCGGGGTGTTGATCGCCCTTTGCTCTTCTTTGCTGGGGGTCACATTGGTACTGAAACGGTTTTCTTTTATTGGAGACGGCTTATCTCATGTGGCATTTGGCGCAATGGCGATTGCGGCAGTCTTTGGAATGACCAATGAAATGCCGCTTGTGCTGGTTGTTACTATCGTCAGTGCTGTCTTGCTGCTTCGCACCGGGCAAAATGCTAAGATCAAGGGTGACGCAGCAGTTGCAATGATTTCAGTGGGTGCGCTGGCAATCGGCTATTTGCTGATGAATTTGTTTGCGAAGTCTTCCAATCTGTCGGGCGATGTTTGTTCCACATTATTTGGTTCCACTTCCATTCTGACGCTTACACAGACAGAAGTATGGCTGTGTGTGCTGTTGTCTGTGGTGGTAACAGCTATCTTTGTGTTATTTTACCACAAGATTTTTGCTGTCACCTTTGACGAGGGGTTCGCAAAGGCGACAGGAACCAACGCCGGTCTCTACAATCTTATGATTGCCGTCGTCGTAGCGGTGGTCATTGTACTGGCCATGAATCTGGTCGGGTCGCTGCTGATATCGGCACTGGTGATCTTTCCTGCGCTTTCCGCTATGCGTGTGTTCAAGAGCTTTCGTGCCGTGACAATCTGCTCGGCTGTATTGTCGGTGTGCTGTGCTTTCGTGGGAATCCTCATCTCTATCGTAGGGGGAACGCCTGTCGGTTCCACGATCGTTGCAGTGGACATAGCAGCGTTCGGAGGATTCAGCGGTGCGGGAATTATTCTGGGAGGTATGAAAAAATGAAACGCAGAATCTGTGCAATAGTAATGATGATTTTGTTTGTGATGATGTTCCCTGTTTCATGCGGCAAGAAACAGAGCAATCAGAATAACAGTGGGGGTACGTCGGAAATTGACGTTGACCTGACTGTTCTCAGCAGTACGATGGTATATTCAGAAGTCTATAATATGATGATGAATCCGAAGAAATACATCGGAAAAACAGTCAAAATGAACGGTGCGTATGCTATCTATGAAGGAGAAAACAGAATCTATCATGCTTGTTTAATTGCCGACGCCACTGCCTGCTGCTCGCAGGGCATCGAATTTCAGTTGTCGGGCAGCCTGAAATACCCTGATGATTATCCTGAGATTGGCTCCGATATTACTGTGATAGGCACATTTGACACTTACATGGAGGGAGAATGCGAATTCTGTCAATTGATTGACGCCGTAATTGTTGAAGATAATTTTTAATTTGTGAAAACGATAAAAACGAAACTTGAAAGACTATGATTCTATAACAGTCCTATTACGATTCTAAATCAATCAAATAAAACGTGAAGAAATAAAGCTAAGTGGCATTTTTTGGTCCTACCCTTCCAACAGAAAATCCTCGGAAGTGCCTGAAACACGGCATGCCGAGGATTTTTGTTTTGCCCGAATTTGCGAAATGGGGCGTTCGGGAACCTGTTGCGGGCAGAAAATGCAAAAGCGGTGTGCGAATGGGGGAGAGGCATACCGCTTTTGGTTGTTCAGATGGTTTCATGGCTTGGTTTGGCTCCATCAGCCCGGCAACCCTCCCAGCCAGCCAAGGAGATCAAACAGCCCCAAAAGCTGCAAGCCTGCGGCTGCGGCAAGAAGCGTGACAGCGGCGAATCGGAATATGAGCAAAAGAATCCTTTTTTTCGAGAGAATGGGGGAGCAGCGCATATAATCCCGATAGCATTTCCATGCCTTTGATCCTTTGACACAATATATAATTAAATCGTTGTTGCAACCGCTGAATACGTTGTCTCCTATTTCTTTTACGCTGTCGGGTATGGTGACGGAGGTTAAACGACCGCATCCGTTGAAGGCGTTTTGCTCAATGCTTTTTACCCCGTCCGATATCGTCACCGAAGTCAGGCTGCCGCATTGTGAAAAAGCGCTGTTGCCGATACTCGTTACGCTGCCGGGGATGGTGACGGAGGTCAGGCTACCGCATTCCGAAAACATTTTTTCTCCGATGATTTTCGCTCCGTCCGATATCGTCACCGAAGTCAGGTGGCTGCATTTGGCAAACGCGCTTTCACCAACGCTTTCCAAACTGTAAGGGACGGTGAGCGATGACAAATTCTCGCATCCCTGAAAAGAGCATGATCCGATGCTTGTCACACTACCCGGCAGTCTGACCGACATCAGACTGCTGCACCAAACAAACGCACTGTCGCCAATGCTTTTCACACTGTTTGGTAACGTGATGGATGTCAAACTGTCACAGCCGCAAAACGCAAGAGGTCCGATTTCGGTTACACTGTCGGGAATGACGACCGAGGTCAGACTCTCACAGCCAAGAAATGTACCCTCTTCGATTTTTTTTACGCCGCTGGGTATGTTGATCGAAGTCAGTTTCTCGCAGCCCCAGAAGGCGTTCTTCTCGATGACGTTCACACTTTGTGGTATCATGACGGAAGTCAGATTGTCACAGCAAGAAAACGCATCTTCTCCAATGCCTGTCACACTGCCGGGGATGGTGACCGAAGTCAGACCGTCGCAGCAGGTAAATGCCAGATCACCGATGTATTTCAGACCGTCCGGCAGCCTGAGGGAGGTCATGTCGCTTCCGGCAAACGCCCCTTCGCCGATTTCCGCTACCGGGTATCCCTCGTAACTGCTTTTGATGACGATATCGTTCAGGTTGGTAGAGGCGACTGTTTTGGCGACGGTAATCGCATTCGAGACAGGTCTGTCCTGACCCCAAAGAAAATCAGAGACTTTATTGATCATTTTTTGCAAAAAAGAAGTTTGGGGCGCGGTGTTCTTGCGAATGGTGTTTTCACGAACGGCGTTGACACAAGTGATAGCCATACGGTCATCTTCGTCTTTTAGTTTGGTGATGATAATTCCTTTCTTGTCTTCGGTGAAATCGTAATAAAAATTGTCGATTTCAAATTCCCGCCGTTCGACATGGCCGTTCGTCCTGGAAGCATAGCAGTTGTTCTTTTCCAGTTCGGCTTCCAGCTTTGACAGGAAATCGGAGTTTGTCAGCGTATGAAGATCCAGCCCCTGTCGCAGACTCATGTCGTCGGGAAGTCGGCTGATGTCCGCGCTTTCCATTTGTCCTTCTTTGTTCCGGGCAGGGATGTTCAGCCAGATCAGCGGCTTGCCGGCGGCTTTTGCCGCCTGATAATCCCTTTCGAGCATTCCGGATTCCAGATAATTCTTGGTGACGAACGGCACAAAGGCTTTGCAGTCGGGGTCTGAAATCATGCTTGCGCGTGTTTTGTCTGTGTCGTATTCGAAGGAACGCACGTTGTAGCCCGCCAGGTACAGTTCCTTGGTAAAGGGATTGCACGCGTTGACGTCATACGGATGAAACACAAGGCAGGCATATGGCGTTTCTTTGCAGAAAACATTGTTGATCAATGTGCCGTTCACCGCGTCGTTTCCATGACTGTCATACCAGTTGAGCGGGATGTCACGCTCAATCGGCACCGCGGTGCGTTTCCCGAAATGGGGCATATTCCTCTTGCGCAGCGTGCGCATGACCTGTTGTATGGAACGCAGGTGATTTTTGGGGAGCATAGCGGCGACTTTATCCGGCACGGCGACGTCCTTTTCAATATGCAGCGAAAGAATCGGGCAGTTTTCCCTGTTTTGGTAGGCAATGGGTAATTCGTTCTCTATGATGTAGGGACGTGAAACGGAGAGATTGCTGGTAAAAAACAGAAATACCGCACTCTCCCGGATGTGCTTTTCGATGACGTCTTCATATCTCGCGCCGATGGTAATGCCTTCGTCATACCATACGTTATAGCCGGATTCATACAGCTTTTTGAGAAGCGGGAAAACGACGTTTTTATCGTCATGACCGTAGCTGGCAAATATGTACGGTTTTTTGTCAACCGCTGCAAACGGCAGTTGAATGCGTCTTGTTTTTAAAGCGGTTCCTGTCATACCTGGTTCCTCCTACTCTTTTTTCATAACAAACCCGATTTATTTGATTATAACAGGATTTAGTCCAATTGTAAAGAAAAAATAAACATATTATCTGAAAAAGCGCCGTTTGTTCAGGAAAAAAGAAAAAAGCTCCTGTATCTTCAGATCAACTTCAGATGAAGGTGTTATCATGTACACATAAGGCAGACGCCGGAAGAAACACCCACATCACAGGAGGTAATGCATGTGGAAAAAACGGAAGAGATGAAGCAGGTTGAAGAAATGACAGCGCAGAGCGAAGCCGAATCGACCATGTCCGGGACAAATGAAACACAATCGGACAAGCAGGGGCGGTCCGCCAGGAAAAAGAGGGTATGGCCGAAGGTCATTCTTTGGATCTTCCTCACGCCGGTGCTGATCGTGCTTGCCGCCGTCATCGTGCTGTTTATCATACTTTACGGCAGAATCGCCACCGCCGCGAACGTGGAGCAGGTGGGGCATAACCTCTATAAGGTCCACTACCGTCAGGACTATCATCTCGACAAGGCGCTTGCCGCCGACATAACGACCGAGCAGGAACTGCTTGACTTTATCAATCAGGAGATCTACTTCGGCTACGGAATAGACGCGAATATCGACAAATACGCGTGCAGCGGATTTATTTCCAAAACGGACGGCGGCAAATACCTCACAGGGCGCAGCTTCGGGCTGGGAGGCACGGATAAGCTGGCGGTCTATTCCACTCCGAAAAACGCCTATGCCTCGCTTTCGATGGTGTCGCTTGATATGCTGGGAATCGGTGGGGAAGACGGTATCGAAGCACTGAGTACATACGGCAGACTCGCCTCGCTCGCCGCACCGTATATTCCTATGGACGGCGTGAACGAAAAGGGCGTATTTGCGGCGCTTATGGATCTGGATGCCGGGGAGATACACGACAATACGGAACGCCCCGAACTTCCGGTGACGCTGGCGGTGCGGCTGATACTCGACCGCGCCGCGTCGGTTGACGAAGCCGTCGAGCTGCTGGGGCAGTATGATATCCACACAGGCCACGGCTGGACGCAGCATATTTTTATCACTGACGCGACGGGCGCCGCCGCCGTGGTGGAATGGTCGAGAAATCCCGCTGTCGGCGGCAAAAAGAAAAGCACCATGCATATGACAAGAAGCAAGATGTGTACCAATTTCCGGCTTTATGAGTATGAAGGAAGGACCGACCACGTCTGCGAGCGATTTGACGCGATGAAAAACGCCCTCGAAGGCA
>CACWOA010000084.1 GCA_902762395.1 uncultured Ruminococcus sp. | reverse complement strand
TAGTGTAGTTCTCGTTTTGACTCTGGGGTGTTCTGCACTGTTTACCGCTTTTGCGGAGACTTTCTATGTTTACAACGGCTATGTCTACAGCAGAGTAAGCAACGGAACCGTTTCTTTGTTTGGCTGGGAGGGCGGTACCGATACGCTGGTAGTCCCGGAAACGATCGGAAATGATACGTTTGTATCTGTCGGAAGCTACGCCTTTGAAAACGACGAGAGCATCGCGCACGTTGATATGAAGCAGGCCGCGAACTTGACCACCATCGGCAGAAGTGCGTTTTACCGGTCCTCCGCTCTGCAGTCGATTGTCCTGCCGCCCAATCTTTCTGTTGTCGGCGACCTGGCGTTTCAGAACTGTACCGCGCTGGAGGAGGTCAGCTTTGGAGAAACGCTGACCTATCTCAGCAGCCAGATGTTTTATGGCTGCACCGCTTTGCAGAGAGTGACGCTTCCCGCGTCCATGCAGAAAATCGGTCATTATTGTTTTGCTGACTGCACTTCTCTGACGCGCGTGGATATCCCCGCGAGTGTTACCGATATTTCGGACAGTGCTTTTGATAACACGCCCAACCTTGTCATTTACTGCCGCGAGAATTCCTACGCGCAGACCTATGCCGAGGAAAAGGGGATTTCCTATGTGACGGTCTCCAAAGGAGACGTTAATCTTGACTTTGAAGTCACCATTTCGGACGCGACACTGGTGCAGATGTATCTTGCCGAATTTGTTCAGCTGAATGATGAGCAGCTCTATTACGCGGATATGTCCGATATCGGCGAAGTCAGCATCTCCGACGCGACGATGATCCAGTACAAGGTAGCGGGCTTTTAAGGAGCTTGAAGCCGCAAGACAAGACGATGAAAAATCAGAGCAGCGATGCTCTGATTTTTTTGTTTGTCAACTCTTGATATTAAATCATAAATGCGTTACAATAAAACCAGACAAAAAAGAGAGGAGTACCGACATGATTAAAACCCTGGCTGTACATATCAAGGGCTTTGTTTGGGATTCCGTGCTGACCCCTGTTTTTATGGTTCTTGAGGTTATCATGGAGACAATTATCCCCTTGCTGATGGCTACCATGATAGACGACGGCATCAATAAGGGCGATATGAACCATATCGTCATCACAGGTCTGTGGATGCTGCTTTGTGCGCTGATCGCGCTTTTTGCGGGCGCGATGGGTGCCGTATTTGGCGCGAGAGCCTCCGCGGGCTTCGCGAAAAACCTCAGAAAGGCGATGTTTGAGAACATTCAGACCTTTTCCTTTGCCAACATCGACAAATATTCCACCGCGGGTCTGGTGACGCGCATGACAACCGACGTGACAAATATACAGAACTCCTATCAGATGCTGCTGCGCATCTGCTTCCGCGCACCCGTGAATCTGGTTGCCGCCATGACAATGGCGATGCTGATCAACGCCCGGCTCGCAAGCGTCTATCTGATCGCGGTAGCGATTCTGGCGCTGGTGCTGACATTCATCACCATACGCACCTACAAGTATTTCAGCCAGGTCTTTGAGCGCTATGACGACCTCAACGCGAGTGTTCAGGAGAATGTCACCTCCATCCGCGTGGTCAAGGCGTTTGTCCGCGAGGGACATGAGGTAGGAAAGTTCCACAAGGCGGCGAATAACCTCTACAGGCTGTTTGTCAAGGCGGAGAACCTCATGGTTGCCACATCTCCCGTGATGATGCTCACGGTGTACGGCTGTATCATCATCATCAGCTGGCTCGGCGCGAACATGATCGTCGGCGGCAGTCTGACCACGGGCGAGCTGACCACCATGCTGACCTATTGTATGCAGATCCTCATGAGTCTGATGATGCTGGCATTTATCTTTGTCATGCTCACCATGTCTTTAGCCAGCGCCAAAAGGATCGCGGGCGTGCTCAATGAGAAATCGAGCCTTACCAATCCCGGGAACCCCGACTATGAGATCACAGACGGCAGCATTGATTTTGACAATGTATCCTTCAGCTACAGTGAAAAGAGTGAGAAGCCCGTCCTCAATCATATCGATCTGCACATTGGAGCGGGCGAGACCATCGGCATCGTCGGCGGAACGGGCAGCTCCAAAACCAGCCTGGTCAACCTGATCGGCAGGCTGTATGACGTTACGGACGGCAGCGTGAAGGTTGGCGGCAAGGATGTCCGCTCCTATGACCTCGAAACGCTGCGTGACGGGGTAGCTGTGGCGGACGCCACGGAGGAGGAGTGCATGGAGGCGTGCAGACTGGCTTGCGCGGACGAGTTCATTCAGAGCTTCCCCGAGGGCTACCACACCAAAATCGAGCAGGGCGGCGCAAATGTATCGGGCGGTCAGAAGCAGCGCCTGTGTATCGCCAGAGCCCTGTTGAAAAAGCCGAAGATCCTTATTCTGGATGACTCCACCTCGGCGGTGGATACCGCGACAGACGCGAAGATCCGCAGGGCGTTTGCCGAGAAAATCCCCGACACGACCAAGCTGATCATCACACAGCGCGTGACGAGCGTGGTCAATGCCGACCGCATCGTCGTTCTGGAGAACGGAGAGATCCTCGCGGTCGGAAATCACGACGAGCTGATGAAGACCTGTCCCGCGTACGCGGAAACATATATTGAACAGACCGTCGGAAACGGCGACTTTGACAAGAAAGGGGGCGCGTGATATGGCGGCACAACCCGGAGGACCACACAGAAGAAATATGCAGCCCCGTCCCAAGGTCAAAAATCCCGGCAAGACCTTCAAGCGGCTGATCGCCCTGATCATGAAGCGCTACAAGGTGCAGTTCATTTTGGTATTCATCTGCATCATCATCAGTGTTCTTGCCAGCGTACAGGGCACGCTGTTTATCAAAAATCTGATCGACGATTATATCGTTCCCATGCTTTCACAGCCCACACCGGATTTTACTCCCCTGCTGCTGGCGATCTCGCGCGTCGCGGTGTTCTATCTGATCGGAGCGGCTGCGAACTACGCGCAGTCACGCATCATGGTATACGTCACGCAGGGAACCATGCGCGACCTGAGATGCGACCTCTTTCAGCATATGGAGAGTCTGCCTATCAAGTACTTTGACACCCATCCGCACGGCGATATCATGAGCGTCTACACCAATGACGTCGATACCCTGCGTCAGATGATCAGCCAGAGTCTTCCGCAGGTTTTCAACAGTGTTATCACCATCATTTCGGTGCTGGCAAGTATGTTTGCCATCAGCGTACCGCTCACCCTTGTCACCCTCGTGATGGTGTTCGCGGTGATGATGATATCCAAGACGCTCATGGGCAAGAGCAGCAGGTATTTCCTCGCGCAGCAGACCGATCTGGGCAAGGCGAACGGCTATATCGAGGAGATGATGAAGGGGCAGAAGGTCGTCAAGGTCTTTAATCACGAGAAAAAGACGATGGAGGACTTCAACGAGCTCAATGAGACGCTCTTCCGCAGCTCCTACAACGCGAATATGTTCGCTAATATCCTCATGCCGATCAACGCCCAGATGGGCAATCTCAGCTATGTGCTGTGTGCCGTGGTCGGCGGCGCGCTCGCGACGGCGGCGAGCGGATTGTTCGGACTGACGCTCGGCAGTCTTGTCAGCTTCCTTTCCTTCAACAAGAGCTTCAGTATGCCGATCAACCAGGTCAGCCAGCAGATCAACAGTATCATTATGGCGCTCGCGGGCGCCGAGAGGATCTTCAGCCTTCTGGATGAGCCGTCCGAGAAGGACGAAGGCTATGTCACCCTCGTCAATGTGCGGGAGGAGGCAGACGGAACGCTCACCGAGACGAAAGAGAGGACAGGAAGGTGGGCGTGGAAGCACACCCATCAGGCGACGGGCGAAATCGAATATAAGCCTCTCAGGGGCGACCTTGTGATGGATGACGTTGACTTCGGCTACACCGACGATAAAATGGTTCTCCACAACGTGACCATATACGCGAATCCGGGACAGAAGATCGCGTTTGTCGGCTCCACGGGAGCGGGCAAGACGACCATCACCAACCTGATCAACCGGTTCTATGACATTCAGGACGGCAAGATCCGCTACGACGGCATCAATATCAACAAGATCAAAAAGTCCGATCTGCGCCGTTCTCTGGGCATCGTGCTGCAGGAGACGAACCTGTTCAGCGATACGATCATGGAGAACATCCGCTACGGCAGGCTGGACGCGACCGATGAGGAGGTCATCGCGGCGGCGAAGCTCGCGAACGCCGACAGCTTTATCCGCCAGCTGCCCGACGGCTATAATACGGTCATCAAGGCGGACGGCGGCAACCTCAGCCAGGGACAGCGGCAGATGCTCGCCATCGCGAGAGCGGCGGTCGCGGATCCGCCCGCGCTGATTCTCGACGAGGCGACGAGCTCGATCGATACCCGCACCGAAAAGATGGTGCAGGACAGCATGGACAAGCTGATGAAGGACAGAACGACCTTTGTCATCGCTCACCGTCTGTCCACGGTCAAGAACTCCGACTGCATCATCGTGCTCGAGCAGGGCAGGATCATCGAGCGCGGCACCCACGACCAGCTTCTGGAGCAAAAGGGCAAGTATTACCAGCTCTACACAGGCAACGCTTCCTGAAAAAACAAAACGCGCGGACAGCTTTTGCTGTCCGCGTTCTTGCTTTTATCCACAAGATATAGTATAATAACGGCAGGAGGGACCGCTATGAAACACAAACGCTTGCTATCGGCTCTTTTGGCTGCCGTCATGGTGCTGTGCGCCTTTTGCTCGTGCAATGTGGAGGAGATCTTCGGAGACCTGCCGTACGCGGTCGAAGAAGCGTTCAAGCCCGATCTGCTGGTGCATTTTCTCGATGTGGGGCAGGGGGATTCCATTTTTGTGGAGCTTCCCAACGGCAAGACCATGCTGATCGACACGGGAGAAAACTACCACGGCGAGGCGATCATTGACTACATCAGTCAGTGCGGCTACAAAAGGATCGACTACCTTGTCGGCACGCATCCGCATTCCGACCACATCGGCTCCATGAGCTATCTTGTGCGCAATTTCAAAATCGGAAGCATTTATATGCCGAAGGTCAGCTCCAACACCGAGATGTATAAAAACCTGCTCAAATCCATCAAGAAACAGGACTTGACCGTAAAGAACCCCAGGGCAGGTCTGAAAATCATCCGCGGCGAGGATTTTTCCGCGCGCGTCATCGGGCCGCTGGAGATCGACAAAGACAATCTCAACAACTGTTCGCTGGTGATACGTCTGGACTACCGCGACACGAGCTTTCTTTTTACGGGAGACGCGGAAAAGGAGGAGCTGGAGAGTATCAACGCGGACATGAACGCGGATGTGCTCAAGGTGGGGCACCACGGCAGCACCAGCTCGACGAATAAAGCGTTTTTGGAGAGGGTGCGCCCGCAGATAGCCGTGATTTCCTGCGGAGAAAACAACGATTACGGACATCCTCATCAGGCAACTCTCAGGCTGCTGAAAAACGAGGGCTGCGACGTTTACCGCACGGACCGTGACGGAACGGTCACGGTTTATACGGACGGATACCGGATCGGCGTCGATACGAACGGCAAAAGCATAGGGAGGGCAAAGAATTGAGAAAGTTTATCGTAGACAGGATCGAGGGCGACAAGGCGGTGCTGGAATGTGAGAACGGCACGTTTGTGGAGATGGAGGTCGCCTCACTGCCGAAGAACCTCAAGGAAGGCGACGTGATACGCTTCAAAGCGAACAGCTGTTTTTTGAACGCGGATGAAACAGAGCGCCGCCGTCAGAAAATCCAAAGGCTGATGGAGCAGGTCTTTGAGGACGAGCAGTAATTTCCAAGAAAGGGAACCTGACAAACGCAAACGCCTTCAACTGTCATTCTGATCGAAAGCGAAGGATCTCACGCAGAACCTGTCCGATATGATGGGCGCGCTTGTGAGACTATCACACGGTCCCGCCCTGGATTTCCCGCCGGAATGACAAAACAGATAGTTTGTTCACCACGCACTTGTGGCGCAGACAGCGGCGCAGCTGATCTCGCGGCAGCCGCCCAGAAAAAGCATCCTCGCGCATTCCCCCAGCGTGTTTCCCGTCGTGATGATGTCGTCGATGATCAAAACGTGCTTGTTTCTGAAAAGCGCGCAGTCGGTCGGACGGAACACCCCTCGGACGTTCTTTCCTCTGTCCTTTGCTTTTGTTTCATGCTGCGGCCTGTTGCGCTTGAATTTCTCCAGCGTTTCGACGTAGGGGAGCTGCATGACGGCGGCGCATTCCCGCGCCAGCAGCTCCGCCTGGTTGTAACCGCGGATCCTTATGTCCTTGACGTGCATGGGCACACAGGTGATCAGGTCAAAGCTCATGTCCTCGGAGATTTCGAGGATCGCGTGAACGGTCTGAACAGCCAGCGGCC
Source organism: uncultured Ruminococcus sp. (assembly GCA_902762395.1). GTDB lineage: Bacteria > Bacillota > Clostridia > Oscillospirales > Acutalibacteraceae > RUG762. The sequence continues at coordinate 2,863 of CACWOA010000084.1, read as the reverse complement.
TTGCGTAGTCCGCGCGGTTACTGAATTTCAGCCTGCGCACCGCGCCAGCGTAGCTTCCTCTGTAGGGGAACGCCGCGGCACAGGCGAGACCGCCCACAACGGCTCTTGTGATGCAGTGATCGGGAAATTGCTCCGCGCAGCTGCGGCAGGCAACCTCATTTTTCTCGATCACCCTGTCGCAGTAGGGACACCGCACGGGATAGAGCGCAAAGGCGGAGGAGTCCTTGATTTTATCCAAAAGCTTCATGGTTACCTCTCTGTGTTGTTTGATGATCTGACTGTTTCCATTGTACCACACCCCGCGGAGAAAACACAATATCCACGGTAAAGAGAAAAATAAAAAAAGTTTTGGAAAACTGTTGACAAATAGGAATACTTGTGCTATAATATCACCTGTTGAGTTCGAGAGAACAAAACAGAAAATAATATGCGAGTGTGCTGGAATAGGCAGACAGGCACGTTTGAGGGGCGTGTGTCTTTGACGTACGGGTTCAAGTCCCGTCACTCGCACCATTAAAGACCTTTGAAAAATGGCTTAGATAAGCCAAAAATCAAGGGTCTTTAATTTTTTCAGTTGTCCAAGGTCAACTTTTAGGTCAACTTTTTTCGACAAAACCTCATAGACAAGCCATTTTAGCCCGTCAATCACGGTCAAAAAGTTTGTTGAACCTCACAAATCAAGGAAAAAACGCAAAAAAAAATAGGCTCGGGGCAACCGTTTAGGTCAACTCTGAGCCATTTTTATATCTCAATTCGTCTAATTTTACCATATTCAAGGGGCTTATTAGCCGAAATCTTTGTTGAAATGGGAGAATAATTATAATTTTTTCCGATTTCTGAGTAATCAATATCAACTGTTTTCTTGCGTGAGTATTCTATTAAATCCTCGTCAAATGTATCGACGTTTATATATTTACGATTTCCGCGCGGGATATGCGGGAAACCATTATCACAAATTCCGCGTATAAACTTCTCCCCAATCATTGTTTGCGGATTGCGGCGTTTAATCTCCATTGCCGCTTTCTTTGGCGTTAGCCAAGTATCATTCATTAAAGTCCTTCTTTCGTTTGCTATTTGTCTATATTTCGCCCGTGTTGCGTTTTTATAGATTATTAGTATTCTTATACCCTTTTTATTTTCTTTCGATATAGGCGAAAATAAGCATAATAAAAAGGCATGGCATACTTGCCACACCTTTTATAAGTGCTATCCAATTATTATTTTATCTTCCAAATCTTTTATCGTTTGTTTCCGCAATGTTTCTTGAACATCGTTATATATATTCAATGTGGTTTTTATATCCGCGTGTCCAAGCATATCAGCCAGAACGCCGATATTACCGTTACATTCGCAGTATCGTGTAGTGAACGTATGCCGCAAAATGTGATTTGAAAAGTGCGGAATCTCGGCGGGCTTTCTGTTCTCTTGCGCCGCTAATTCTCTTTCATGCTCGTTATAACTCTGTCTTATCCGCTCAAATGCTTTATTTGTGTTGTGCGGCAACTGAACCGCGCCGAACCGATTAACAAATACAAAATCGGATAATGTTACATCTTGCCGGCGCTTATCCTTGATAATGTAACCGCTGATTGATTCCTTGCATTTCTGTCCTTTGCTCCGTTCATCTAATAACGCAGCTTTGACCGCGCCGAACATCTGTATTTGTCTAATACTCGATTTGTTTTTCGGCGGCGTTATCTGTTTCTCAAACTTGCCCGATTCGCCTTTACCATAATGAAGTTGATGATTGATTGATATGGTTTCGTTCTCAAAATCTATATCGTTCCATGTTAGCCCCATTAATTCACTCACGCGGCAACCAGTACCGAGGAAAACAACAAGAATATTAAACCAATTCGGATTTGTGGTCTTGACGTAATCCACAAAAGAAACTTGTTGCGCCGCTGTCAATGCAAGTTTATCATCCTTGTAATACTCCCAATATTCATTAAATCGGTGTTTAGTCACCTTGATTGCGCCCGTGCATGGATTGACGGCAATAATCCGCTTGGCTATTGCTTCATCAAAAATCGGGGATAGAATTGTGTGTATGGTTTCAATCGTGCGCGGTAATAGCTTGTTTTTCTTAATGAGCGCGGAATAAAATGATTCAATATCTTCTTGCGTGATTTCATGCGCGTAACCAGAGCCGAAAACGGGCTTGATGAATCTTTCGTACATATAGCGGTAATTTCCATCTGTGGATTGCCGCAAGTGCCGCAGCTCTATATTTTCCTCAAACAAATCATTGATTGTCATTTTGATGGATTTAACGCTTTCAAGGTTTTTCACCTTGTCGGCGGTTATGCGTTCCTCCAACTCTCGCAGACTGTACGGGCATTTTTTACCGCTTGCGATAACTTGCGGTATATCCTCGGGTTTCAATGCCCATGAATACACTTTGCATTTCTTTCCGCGCAGGTCGGTATAATGGAATATGTATCTACCATCTTTATTTTGATACTCGTTTGTATATAGCTTTCTCCGCTTGTTGTCGTAACGTGCCATGATATAACTCCCTTTCTGTGATGTTCTACTTTTATATCTTTACTATACCACAAAACAAAAAGGGAGTCAATATCAATCAAAAGTAAATTTAGATGTTTTTACGCTCGTTTGCTGAATCGTTGCAAACAGTTTTGCAAATCTGTATTCAAGCGGTTTTCTCTTATAATCTGTACTGAATGTCATTGTTGTGCCGTTGGTTTTGTCATAGTCAACATTGACTTGTAATAGAACGGGCATAATCCAATTATCGCCATCGGCAATGTATAAACTATTACCTAAACAAATATCAGCACACGCCGCCCGCATTTCTTCCATCCTGAAAATATCCGCGATTTCCGCGCTAAATTCATAAATA
>CACWOA010000083.1 GCA_902762395.1 uncultured Ruminococcus sp. | reverse complement strand
TCGGCGTGCTGGTGCTTCTTTTCCTGCTGATGTACATCGCAGTGCCTGACAGAAAATCGACGCTGTTTGAGGAATTGCCGGGTGCGCTCGTGAGCGCGGTCGGCTGGGTAGGATTTTCCTATCTGTATTCGTTCTACATCGACCATTTCGGCAACTACGCCAATCTGTACGGCAGTCTGACCGCCGTGGTGCTTCTCATGCTGTGGCTGTATTTCTGTATGTATATCATGTTGTTCGGCGCGGAGGTCAATGTCGCGTGGAACAGCACCTACAAGCGAATCGCCGCCCGATTTGTCAAAGCCACCAAAAAGCGCATCAAGGAAGAAATTCCCAAAATAAAAGAGGAAATTCCCAAGATCAAAGACGAAATCCCTAAATTGGGTAAAAAGAGCAAGTAGTGGTTAGTGGTTAGTGGTCAGTGTGAAATGTATTACTACTGATCACTCACCACTAACGGCTAATGGCTAACAGCTAACGGCTAACCACAAGGGAGGCAAAGGCAGTGGAAAACAGCTATCAATATTTTTGCAATCGGGAATGCCAATACTTTCCCTGTCACGAGGGGGTGGGGGAGAGATTTAACTGCCTTTTCTGCTATTGCCCCTTGTACGCGCTGGGAGATCAGTGCGGGGGAAACTTCGTCTATCTGCCGAGCGGCGTCAAGAGCTGCGAACACTGCACGCTGCCGCACGGAGAAGGCGGCTATGCGCATGTGATGAGCAAAATCGGGCAGATCATTGAAAAGGCGAAGAAATAGAATTGCTGTATTTCCGCTATTTTTCGTCTGTAGAGTCCGGCATGAAACCGACAACGGCAAAGCCAAGCCCGATCACAGCGGGAATCAATCCCACCGCCGGAAAATAGCGATCCGCCATCAGCCCTGCCAGAAGCAGCGCAATGCCCATCAGCATTTGCTTGATGCCTCTCATGGATGTTTCATTCCTTTCATTTGATTTATTATAAAGAATAACCCGACCGAATCCGCTGCAACAGCAGAATCGGTCGGGTTTCTTTTACGTTCATGTGAGGTATGAAATAAATGCAAATCCGAGGGACTTCTTATCATTTCACATTTCACACTTCACATTAATATCACATTTCCCACTGACTTAAAATATTTCACGCCGGAGAGGAAGATTTTCTGATCCTTGACGCCGGGGACGTTTTTGTAAAGGTCTTTGCCCATGCGTTCGGAGTGACCCATCTTGCCGAAGACTCTGCCGTCGGGGGAGGTAATGCCCTCGATGGCGCAGACCGAGCCGTTCGGGTTCCACTCGATGTCGGAGGAGGGATTGCCGTTGGGGTCAACGTACTGGGTGGCGACCTGACCGTTGGCGATCAGCTTGCCGAGCATTTCGTCATTGGCGACAAACCGACCCTCGCCGTGAGAGACGGGAACCGTGTGCATTTCGCCGACTTCGCACTCATGCAGCCACGGGGACTTGACGGAGGTGACGCGGGTGTAAACCATGCGGGAGACGTGTCTGCCCAGGGTGTTGAAGGTCAGGGTGGGGTCGTCCTTGCCGATCTCGGTGATTCTGCCGTAAGGCACCAGACCCAGCTTGATGAGCGCCTGGAAGCCGTTGCAGATACCCAGCATCAGACCGTCGCGCTGTTCGAGAAGGCGGGTGATTTCCTCGGCAATGACGGGGTTGCGGAAGGTGGTGGCGATAAATTTGCCGGAGCCGTCGGGTTCGTCGCCGCCGGAGAAGCCGCCGGGCAGCATGACGATCTGGGACTTGGCAATGCGCTTGGCCATTTCCTTGATGGTTTCCTCAATGGCGGAGGGGGTCAGGTTTCTGACAACGAGGATATCCGTCTTTGCGCCGGCATTCTCAAAGGCCTTCGCGGTGTCGATTTCACAGTTGGTGCCGGGGAAGACCGGGATAAAGACGCGGGGCTTGGCTTCCTTGACGGGCATGATGCTCGGGAAGGCGGCGCGCGCGGTGTTCATGGGTACATTCTTGACGACGGGTCTTTCCTTGGGCGATACCGGGAAGATCGGCTCAAGAGGCGCCATCCAGGTTTCGCGCAGCTTGGCGAGCGCCACCTTGCCGCTGCCGATTTTGACCAGCGGATTGTTGGTGGTCTTGCCGAGGACGGTGTAGCGAAAGCCGTCGAGGACGCGCACGCCGTCTTTCAGTTCCAGCACCAGCGAACCGGAGAGAGGAGCGAAAAGTTCCGCGTCGGTGAGGGATTCCTCAAAGGTGAAGCCGAGTCCGTTGCCGAAGCAGGACTTGATAACCGAGGCGGACGCGCCGCCTTCGTGAACCACGCTCGCGGAGAGAACCTCGCCCGTGCAGATCATGTGGTACACATTCTCATACATGGTGCGCAGCTTCTTCCACTTGGGCATATGGGATTTGTTTTTGTGATAGGGAACGGGAACGAGAATGACGGTGGAATTTGCCTTGGTAAACGCGGCGGAGAGGGTTCTCTTGGCGCTGGTGGTCGCGAGGGCGAAGCTCACCAGTGTGGGCGGCACGTCAAGGTCGTTGAAGGAGCCGGACATGGAGTCCTTGCCGCCGATGGAGGGCGTGCCCATCTTGAGCTGTGCCGTGAGTGCGCCGAGAAGCGCGGCGGCGGGTTTGCCCCAGCGGGAGGGCTTTTCGCCCAGACGCTCGAAATATTCCTGGAAGGTCAGACGGGCGTTGAGGGGGTTCGCGCCCACCGCCAGCAGGCGGGAGAGCGACTCCACGACCGCATAGGCGGAGCCGTGATAGGGACTCCACTCGGTGTGTCCCGGAATGTAGCCGTAAGCCATCGCGGTGGCGCAGTCGGTGTCGCCCTTGTCAATCGGAAGCTTGGCGACCATGGCTTCTTCGGGCGTGAGCTGATGCTTTCCGGCGAAGGGCATGAGAACGGTAGCCGCGCCGATGGACGCGTCAAAGCGTTCTGACAGACCTTTCTGACAGCAGACATTGAGTCTGCCCATGTTCTTTACCAGCGCGTCCGCGATAGACAGACCGCGCAGCTCGTAGGGAACCGATACGCGGTAATCGTTGTAGGGATAGACCGCCTTGATCTTGGCGGTGGCGTGCTGGCGCACACCGTTGGTGTTGAGGAATTCGCGGGAGAGGCTGACGATGGTTTTGCCGCGCCATATCATCGTGAGGCGGGGGGTTTCGGTAACCGTCGCGACCTCATAGGCTTCGAGGTTTTCCTTTTCCGCCTCCGCGATGAATTTGAAAACGTCCTGTTTGTCGAGTACGACCGCCATTCTCTCCTGCGACTCGGAGATAGCGAGTTCGGTGCCGTCCAGACCCTCATATTTCTTGCGCACGTCGTCGAGACGGATATCCAGACCGTCCGCCAGTTCGCCGATGGCCACGCATACGCCGCCCGCGCCGAAGTCGTTGCAGCGCTTGATCATGGAAGCGACCTTGCCGTTGCGGAACAAACGCTGAATCTTGCGCTCGGTCGGGGGATTGCCCTTCTGTACCTCCGCGCCGCAGGATTCGAGAGATTCGCTGTTGTGCGCCTTGGAGGAACCTGTCGCGCCGCCGCAGCCGTCGCGCCCGGTTCGACCGCCGAGGAGGACGACCACGTCGCCCGGCTGGGGAACGCCGCGCACGACGTTCTTCTTGGGAGAAGCGCCCACCACCGCGCCGATTTCGAGGCGCTTGGCGGTGTAGCCGTAATCGTAGATTTCATTGACCTGACCCGTGGCCAGACCGATCTGGTTGCCGTAGGAGGAATAACCCGCCGCCGCGCCTGTGGTGATCTTGCGCTGGGGCAGTTTGTTTTCCATGGTTTCGGACACCGGCACTCTCGGGTCCGCCGCGCCGGTCACGCGCATGGCCTGATAGACATAGGCGCGTCCCGAAAGCGGATCGCGTATCGCGCCGCCCAGACAGGTGGCGGCGCCGCCGAAGGGTTCGATCTCGGTGGGGTGGTTGTGGGTTTCGTTTTTGAACTGCACCAGCCATTGCTCGGTTCTGCCGTCGATCTCCACGGGAACCTCGATGGAGCAGGCGTTGATTTCCTCGCTTTCGTCGAGGTCGGGGATCAGACCGCGCTTTTTCAGCACCTTCGCGCCGATGGTGCCCATATCCATGAGGGTGATGGGACGGGCGGTGTCCTCGCCGTAGACTTCCGCGCGTGCCGCGAGATAGCGGCGGATGCCCTTGCGGATCTCGGCTTCATACCCGCCGTCCTCCACCTTAACGTCGTCCAGCTCGGTGAGGAAGGTGGTGTGGCGGCAGTGGTCGCTCCAATAGGTGTCGATGACCTTCAGCTCGGTTACGGTGGGGTCGCGCTGCTCGTTGTCGCGGAAGTAGTCGCGGCAGAATTTCAGATCGTCAAGCGTCATGGCAAAGCCCATGGAGGCGTAGTAGTCCGCCATTGTCTGGTCGTCCCACGCGATAAAGCCGTCGAGCACCGCCACATCCGCCGGCACGTCAAAGTTCTGTTTCAGGGTGCGGGGCTTGTAGAGGGACGCCTCGCGGGATTCCACAGGGTTGATGATGTAGCTCTTGATGCGGTCGAATTCCTCGTCGGTAATGGAACCGCTGAGAATGTAGATGCGCGCGGTCAGCACTTCGGGACGTTCGCCCTGTGTGAGAAGCTGCGCGCACTGCGCGGCGGAGTCGGCGCGCTGGTCATACTGCCCCGGCAGATATTCGGTGGCGAATACCCTCGCGTCGGGGGGAATGGGGCAAGTCTCGTCGTAGACGATATCCACATTCGGCTCGCTGAAAACGGTGGTCTTTGCCTGCCTGAATTCCGCGGGGGACAGACCGTCCACATCGTAGCGGTTGAGAATGCGCAAGCCCTCGATGTCGGTCATGCCGAGATTGTCCCTCAGGTCGGAGAGAACGCCCTTGGCCTCGATGTCAAAGCCGGGAGCCTTCTCTGCAAAAAGTCTCATAACTGCCATAAATCATCAAATCTCCTTAGCAATTTATTATCAGAATTTGATATCTAATACATTGTATCATACTGCACGCTGATTTTCAAAAGGTTTTTTATGAAATATTGCAAACAGAGTATGAATATTTTCTGTCGGAATCGGGCAGTGTGTAAAAAAAACGTAAACTTCACAAAAGATGGCGCAGGATGTGAGGGATTTTGGTTGACGAACGCCGCCGGATTCATTATAATATTATATAAAAATATAAAACCCGCAACATTCCATGAAAGAGTGTGAAAACAAAAATGAATTCCAATACCTCGATCAGCGAATATCTCAAACTCTGTGCCAAGCGCATGACCTATCTGGGGCTGCTGTCGGCCGTCGTATTTTTAGTGGTGCTGATTGCCGCCAGAATCGTCACGCCGGTGCAGTACACGCTGAAAGGCAAGTTGCGCATTCAGTCCGACGTCATGGGCGAAAGCATCTCCGATCAGTACAACATAGCGGAGCTTTCCAAATCGGCGGCGCTGACCTCCATCGGTCTGATTGACAACAGCGACACGGTCCGTGCCGCCATGAGAGACAGCAAAATGCCGGAAAGCGACCCCGCCCAGTTTCAGAAGCGCGTGAGCGTCAGGCAGATCAACGACTCCAACGTGCTGGAAGTCACGGTGAAATTCGACTCCGACCGCACGCTGGGCGAGACCTTTACCGCCAATCTCTTTAAAGAAGCCAATCTCGTGGTGCAAAGCACCTTTGAACAGTCCACCCCTTCTTTTTCGGCGGTGGTGCAGGAACCGGCGCGTGTCAACGATATCAGCCGCCCCTGGCTGACGGCGCTTCTGGCGGGACTTCAGAGCGTGGCTGTCACGGCGGCGTGCTTCTTTGTGTTCAATATTATTTCCTTAGCCGCCGACAGAACCCTGCGCAGCAGCGCCAAGTTTGAGACGCTCACACGCGTGCCGGTGATCGCCGCCATACCGCCTGTTTCGCGCCTGATGGGTTCGGAACGCGGCGCGGGACAGGTCAGCAACGCTTACCGCGTGCTGCGCTCCGCGATTAAATATTCCAAAAAGGGCGTGCGCTCCATCGCCGTGTGCAGTCCCTCCCCGCGTGACGGCAGAACCTCGGTTGCGATCGGTCTTTCGCAGGCGCTCGCGGACACCAACGCCATGGTGCTTCTCATCGAAGCGGATATGCACCGCCCCAACATCAGCCGCGAACTGCGGTTTGACCCGGTGTTCGGTCTGGGCGACCTGCTCCTCGGCAAGTCCAATCTGGCCGCCACCATCAACAAGACCTCCAACCGCAACCTGTATGTCATCACGGCGGTCAACAACGTCAACATGAACAGCATCGACGTGTGCGATCTTCTCGACAGCGGCGTTTTCAGCGAACTGCTCGAGGCGGTGGAAAACCAGTTTGATTACGTCATCATTGACACCCCCTCCATCGAACTGCTGCCCGACGCGGCGGCGGTGGCGGGCAAGGTGGACGGCTGCCTGATCGTGGCGCAGTACGGACACACCCGCACCGATATGATAAAGTACGCCATCGACGTGTTTGAATCCCTCGATACGGATGTGCTGGGTATCGTCACCACCAATTCGCCCCAGAGAAGCGGCGCGTTCGGCTCCGTGTCGCGTTATTACCGCAGCCAGAACAGCCGCACGGGCGAGGGCTTTCTCACCACGCTGCTGGATAATTTCTTCGGCGTGGTCAATATGGTGCGCGAAAAGCTGCCGTCCGGCGGCAAGCAAGGTCGTGCGAACGGCAGATAGCTTGCTATAATGCACGAAATCGCGAATTAATTTTTGTAAATAATGTACACAAAAATAGTGTTGACAATTTTTTCACAAAATGATAAAATAAAGACACGCTGACAATGCAAATCACGGTATGTCCTGCAAAACGCATAAAAATGATGGGTATTGTGCAGTGGGTGTCTTGGTATGATCTTACGCCGGATGCGGTCAGTCCGGCATTCGGCGTGATTTCATAACTGGTTATGCATATACTGTTGTCCTCACCTCGGAGCGGTATGTGCATGACCTTTTATTATTTTATGCGGCATACAGGCAGACAATAAAGCCCCGTCCCTTCCGGAACACAAACAAACCGGAACAGGCGGAGCTTTTTTAGCCGTTAGCCGTTAGTGGTCAGTGGTCAGTGGTTAGTGGTTAGTGGATAGTGGTTAGCCAATAGCCACACTTCCCACTTCCCATTTCACACTTCACATTTTTTTGCGTCAGTCAACGATGACTTCGCCCTCTACATAACCGGAACATG
>CACWOA010000082.1 GCA_902762395.1 uncultured Ruminococcus sp. | reverse complement strand
ATCAGCCCGTAACACACCGCGCCGATGACAAACATCACCGCGTATTCGCTTTTTTTATTCATAGCACCTGCTCCTGTCTCTTTTGGTTGGTGTTTTTATTGTTCGTCGAAGCGATAGCGATATGCGGCAGGACGATCAAAACCGCCGCTTCCATTTCGTGGACGCGGCGGTTTTGTCTTTAGTCGTTGGCTGTTTCAAAAAAATCATTCATTTTCCATGGCTTCTTTGGCCTGCTCTGTGATTTGTTTTGCTTTGGCGCGGATTTCCTCCATGTCGTAATTTTCCAGCCAGTTGGAGGGAATGGTCATATTCAGCCCGTAGTTACGCATCTGGGTGTCAAAGGAGGGCGGCTCGGCGTTGTACCAATCGACAATGACAGGCGACTGCGGATTTTCCATCACCACCTGCGTACACTCGCCTTCCCCCGCGTCCACATTCACATCGCGATAGTGATACTGAATGTCCGAATTGACATAGCAGACCAGCCGTTCTTTCACGACGCGGTACTTCCACACATGATAGTCGCCGCTGACGTATTCCCTCGTATTGACTGTGAGATTGCCCACGGTGTCAAAGGCAAAGCGCAGCCGCAGGTATTCCCCGCACCGCTCCGACGTTGCCAGACCGAGGGACGGAAAATCCTGCTTACCCGAAATTCTGGCTCTGTCATACGCCTCCACCGCGTCCATTGCGGCTTGAATGTACGGTTGCAGTTCTTCCTCCGACATCTCCGAAAACGCTTTGTCGGAGCGGAGTGCTTCACCGCTTACATCGCCCGGACTGACGCTTGCGGTGGCGTTCTTTTTTGAACCGCAGGCGCATAAACCCGCCACCGTCACTGTCATGGCCAGCAGCAACGCCGTGATTCGTTTTGCTTTCGTTTGTTTCATTGTCGTTCCTCCGTTTTCTGTTTTTCCACGAATGGACGCGTTTCTTCCACCCACGAGGCCCGCGCCGCTTTGTGATATACTCAATAACGGCATCAGCTGCCAGCCGAGGACGAGCAAAAACTTTCATATATGGTTTTTGTGAAGTCCGAGGCGGCACGCTAAATCATTATTGAGTATAACAAAAGGATACCTTATCTTTCTATCCAATCTTTGGCTTTTCCTTAAACTTACGGTGAAATCCGTGTGAAAAATTCATGAAGAAAAGCCGCGTTTGTCCGTGGATTCGTGGACAAACGCGGCTGCTTTCTTTATTCGTCGTTTTCCTCGTTCAGGTCGAGTTCGACGCGTTCTTTTAAGAAATCAAAATATTTTTCATTCTCGCCCTCAAATACTTCGGGACCTTGCAGCATATAGGCTCTCAGCAGGTATTCCTCCGCATTGTCCTCGTCCCCCAATTCGAGGCAGGTCTCGCCCAGCATGAGCATGACGAACGGATTGCCGTAGCCCTGTCCGCTGAGATTCCCCCGCGCGCGGTCGAAATAGCCGAGGGCGGTTTCGTATTCCCCCCAGAGGAAGTAGAGATAGCCGATCGAGGCTTCAAACCACATGGATTCGCCATAGGCATTGCGCGGTTCGGGAATCAGCCCCAGCGCCGTTTCCCAGACCTCCAGCGCCTTTTCGTATTCCTCCGTGTCGCAGAAGGCGTTGCCCGCCTCCGCCAGTTCGTCCAGCCGCTCGCTGCGTTCCTGTGTCAATTCGTCCATGCTTGCCGACCTCTCTTACACCACCGAAATGGAAATGCTGACAATGATAATGCCCGCGACCACCTGCGCCGCGTTGCAGAGCGCCGTGACCCAGAAATTCCTCTCGCCCGCCTGCTTCTGTATCAGCTCGTTAAAGAGCGACACGCTGGCGAGAATACCCGCTAAGAGCAGCACCGCCGCCATCGGATAAAGGAAGAAGGAGAAGACAAACGCCGCCACACAGGTCAGCGTCAGCGGGAAGAACGCCACGGACACGGTCTTCAGTGTGGTCATAAAGGACAAATGCTTCTTTTCGATGAGCAAAAAGCCGTAGGCAATGCCCGCCGCCGCCGCCGTGAAGCCCGCCAGCGTGAGAAGCGAAAAGAAGAAAATCGCCACCAGAGCGCCGAAGCTGTACCCCTCCAAAAAGCTGTCCATGCCGGCAAAGGTGCCGAATACCGTGCTGATGACCCAGTTCAGACCGTTGCCTGTCATGGCGGAGGTGCAGAGTGCGCCGACAATCACATTGATCGCGGCAAAAACCGCCCACACATAATCTTCACCCGCAATCACCTGCCGGGCAGTGCGAAGCGGTTCGGGGGTAAAAAAGCCCCTCGCGTGGGTCAGCCAGCCTTTCAGCTGCGCGGCAAGGTCGAATTTCCGCGCCGAAGCATTTGCGGACGGCGCAGGCTGCCGCACGGGGTCGCTCTGCGGCTGATAGGACGGATAATAGGGCTGCTCCGACGGCGGGTCAGGCATTTTCCCGGACTCCGGCTGCGGCGCGTAATTGGACGGCTCCGGCTGCGCATATGTATTTTCCCCGCCATAGGCATACGCGCCGCTTTCGCTGCCGGGTACCGTTTCGCTGCCCGCCGCGTCAGAGGCAAAGACCATGCCGCAGTTGGGACAAACGCCGTCCGGTCCGAGAATGGTGCCGCAATTGGTGCAAAAATTCGTCATAATCAATCAGTCTCCGTTTCTTAAATATAATGTGAAATGTGAAATGGGAGTGAGTGAGAAGTGAGAAGTGAGAAGTGAGAAACCACGCTGACCACTGACCACTAATCGCTATCGTCCGTGTTGAGTTCGGGGAATGCCACCTTGACCGACGTGCGGAAGTCCCGCAGCGCCTGCTCGGCGGATTTAAGCCCGCTGGCATATTCGTTCATGTAGGTGTTGAAAATGCCGCGGATGTCGTTGTCGTAGACGGTCATGTGCTGCATGGAAACACCGCGCGCCGCGACGGAAAGCTGCTGGTAGTAATTCTGCCCGCCGATAAACTGATCCTCAAACTGCGGGTCAAAGCGAATCTGCGAGACAACCTCGCTGCTCGCGGCAAATTCGCCGGAGGTGCGGAAGTATTTGACCGACTCGTCGAGGCGCCCCGGGTCGTCGGTGCAAGCGGTAAAAAGCGAGACAAAATCCGCCGCCGCTTCCTTTTCCCTGCTCTCGCTGCACACGGCAAACCAGCTACCGCCCCAGCAGTAGCTGGCGGGACCGGGAATGACCGCCCAGTCGCCATAGCTGCCCTCGCCCTTCATGGTGCCGCCGCACGCCTTTTTCATGACGTACAGCATACAGATGCCGGAGGAAAAGTAGCCGAATACACTCTGCGTGTCGCTGATGCCCTTGAGCCATGCCTCCGACCACTGCTCGGCGGTGTACATCAGATGTTCCGACGCCATTTTGCCCATGTAGTCCATATACGCCTTGCGGCGGTCGCTGACGACCAGCTTTCCCTCGCTCACCCAAGGCTGATCATCCGCCGAGAGGTAAGGCGCGAGCATATCCTCCTGTCCGGCGAGCATACGCGTTTTGCCGTCGGAGGCTTCCTCAATCTTCCGGGCGGTAGCGTAGAAATCGTCCCAGTTGCCCACCATGGCCTGCACTTCATCGGGATTGTCAGTGCCGAGGTAGACCTTCGCCATGGAGCGGCGGTACATGAAGATGCCGGGATCCGCCTGCCAGCCGACCGCCCTGATTTCGCCCTTGCTGTTGGTCGCCGCCTCCACCGTGTAGGGAAAATAGCTGTCAGCGCTGACCGAAAGCCCTAATGAAGCGACGTCCGCCGTGACGTCGGATTCGATATATTGCTTGATGTTGTCGGGAGAGAGCATGAACACGTCGGGAATATCCGACTTCTTTTCCAGCGCGTCATGCAGTTCGGCGGCAAAATCGCTGGAATGGACGGCGCGGATATTCGCGTCAAAGCTCACCTTGTAGCGGCTGGATTTCAGAAAATCCTCTATCTCTTTTTTGTATTCCTCCGAATACACCCAGACGGTGATTTTCTTTTTTCTCCCGCACGACGACAGTGCCGCCGTCATGCTGCACACCAGCGCCGCCGCCGTCAACAGCGCCGCCGCTCTGCGAAACAGACTCAATTTTCGGGATTTCAAACCAAATATTTCTCCCCTTTACCGACAATACTATGAGTATTATAGCGCATTTCCTTTTTACATACAAGAGAAATTGTGTGAATATTATTTGTCGAGGTTGTGATATTATCATTCATTTGCAAAAATCAGCCAAACCCGCCGCTTTTCTGCTGTACGGATTGCTGTTTTACGGGTGTGTAAAATATGTGCTGCCGCTGCTGCTGCCGTTTCTGTTCGGACTGAGTGTGGCGGCGCTGGTGCAGAAGCCTGCCGCACTGCTGTCCTCCCGCGTGCCTCACCTGAGCCGCAAGGTCTGCTGTGTCCTGATGACCGCCGCGCTGCTGCTGGTCATCGGCATGGTCGTATGCGGCGCGGTCTGCTCCGCCGTAGGAAGCGCCATGTCCTTCTGCCCCGGCATTCCCGATATGCTGGCGCGGACACGGGAATGGATGCGGACTTCGGCGGCGGGAGCGGGGCAAAGCGCGTGGGGGCGGTTTGTGGGGTTCGTCTCGGTCGGCGCGGGATGGTGTCTGGATTTTTTCTCGGAAAACTACAGGCAATACCTTCCCTCGCTGCTGCAGCGCTCCACCTCGCTGGTCAGCGCGCTGCCCGCGGCGTTCACGGCGACGGTGTTCGGCGTGATGGCTTCGCTCTTTGCCTGCGGGGAATTTGACCGCATACGGCGCACGGTCAAAGAGTTTCTGCCGGACAGCATGGCGGACACGCTGTCTTTTGTCCTGCGCACGACGGTGCATACCCTGACGGCGCTTCTCAAAACCTACGGCACGCTCATGGCGATTACCTTCGGGGAACTGGCGCTCGGCTTTGCGCTGCTGCGGCTCATGGGGTACGACACGGGCAATATTCTCACCAACGCGCTGGTAATCTCCCTCATCGACATTCTGCCGGTACTCGGCACGGGAACCGTCCTGATACCGTGGGGGCTGTTTGAAATGGTGACGGGGCAATGGACGCTGGGGTTACTGCTTTTGGGGATGTTTGCCGTCATCGGCACGGTACGCAATTTTCTGGAGCCGCGTTTTATCGCGGAACATCTGGAACTGCACCCTTTTTTTACGCTTGCGGGTGTGTATATCGGAGGCAAGCTCTTCGGCGCGGCAGGCATTCTCGTCATGCCCCTCGCCATGCTTCTGGTCAAGCGCCTGCGGGAAGTAAATGAGAATTTAGTGGGGTAAGAAAAAAGAAGAAAAAGCTCGCTAATTATGCGCTGCGCTGTGCTTTTTTTCTTTTTTATTCCTCCAAATTTTCATTTGTCGTGAAAAGGAAACGTTGACAATGCGCTCAACTTTCTTCTGAAATCATGCGTTTTTTTGTTGGTTTGCACATTTTTGCCTTTTCGCGGCATTCTTCCCTTTACAAGGCGCGCCGGACAGTGATATAATGGTGAAAGTGTTTGCCGAAGCAGGGGCTTTCGGCATACGGAAATCATCTGAGATTTACCATTGTATTTGACGGAGGAAAATGACGCATGATTACAGTCTCTAATGTAAGCCTTAATTTTGGCGGCACGACGCTGTTTAAGGACGTCAACCTGAAATTTACGCCCGGCAACTGCTACGGCATCATCGGCGCGAACGGCGCGGGCAAATCGACCTTTCTTAAAATCCTTTCCGGCGAACTGGAGCCTTCCACCGGCGAGGTGGTCATCCCCAAGGAAATGAGAATGTCGATTCTTAAACAGAACCACTTTGCCTACAATGATTATTCCATCATGGATACCGTGATCATGGGCAATCCCCGCCTGTATGAGATTATTCAGGAGAAGGACGCGCTCTATGCCAAGCCGGATTTCAGGGAAGAAGACGGCATTCTCGCCTCCGAACTTGAGGGCGAATTTGCCGAGTTGAACGGCTGGGACGCGGAAACCGAGGTCGCCAAGCTCATGAGCGGTCTGGGACTGGGCGACATCGACCCCTATGCCACTGTCAGCACCCTCAACGACCGCGACAAGATCAAAGTGCTGCTGGCACAGGCGCTCTTCGGACAGCCGGAGATCATCCTGCTCGACGAACCGACCAACCATCTCGATATCCAGTCGATCGCGTGGCTGGAGGAATTCCTCATGGACTACGAGGGTACCGTCATCGTCGTTTCGCATGACCGCCACTTCCTCAACAATGTCTGCACCCACATCGTCGATATCGACTACACCAAAATCAAGATGTACGTCGGCAACTACGACTTCTGGTATCATTCCAGCCAGCTCATGCAGCGCCTGATGAACGACCAGAACAAAAAACGCGAGGACAAAATCAAGGAATTGCAGTCCTTCATCGAGCGCTTCTCCGCCAACAAATCCAAGGCAAAGCAGGCGACCGCCCGCAAAAAGCTGCTCGACAAGCTGACCGTGGAGGAAATGCCCGCCTCATCGAGAAAATATCCCTTTGTGGTCTTCAACATGGACCGCGAAGCCGGCAAGGAGATCCTGTGGGTGGAAGGTCTCAGCAAGACCGTCAACGGCGTAAAGGTGCTTAACAATGTCTCCTTCCGCGTCAACAAGGGCGACAAGATCGCCTTTGTGGGCGACAACGAGATCGCCAACACCACCCTGTTCCAGATTCTCATGGGCGAGATGGAGCCGGACGAAGGCTCCTTCAAATGGGGCGTCAGCACCACGCAGTCCTATTTCCAGAAGGACAGCTCGGAGTATTTCAACGACTGTGACCTGACCATCATCGACTGGCTGGCGCAGTACGCGGACGACGCGCTCCAGACCACCCTGCGCGGGTTCCTTGGCAAGATGCTCTTTTCGGGCGACGATGTGCTCAAACCCGTCAACGTCCTCTCCGGCGGCGAAAAGGTGCGCTGTATGCTCTCCCGCATGATGATGTTCGGCTCGAATGTGCTGGTAATGGATCAGCCCACCAACCACCTCGACCTCGAAAGCATCACCGCCGTCAACGACGGACTCATCGCCTTCAAGGGCAATATCCTGTTTGCCTCGCACGACCACCAGTTCATCCAGACCGTCGCCAACCGCATCATTGAAATCATGGACGAGGGCTGCATCGACCGCATGACCACCTACGACGATTACATCGAGGCGCGCCCCTCTATCATCGCGGCAAGAAAGGCGCAGTAAGGCGCTTGGAATACACCAAGTATTCCTGCGCTTCTCCGCCTTGTCATAGCCGAAAAATCCTGCGTCATCTTTGTCCATCTTATTTCCTCACAGTGCCTAAGAAAGTCATCACAGCCTGTCGAAAAAAAGCGGAATATCATACCGTATGAAAAGACCGTGCGGTTCTCTCACACAACAGAGAACCGCACGGTCTTTTTTGTTTTTCTCCTATTCCCTTTTGCATACTCTGATTTGTGGAATAAATCCCTCAGCCGCCCGGACGGCGACCTGCTTTTCCCTCCCGCAAACACAGGCAGCATTGAAGTGCAGGCAAATACAAACAGCAATGAAGCCCTGACGAACCGTAAGCGCGGACGGTCACGGCATTGACCGCCCGTGCCTGTTGTCACTCCTCCTCCCGGTTCCTGCAATAGACGCGTCCCCCGACGCGGTCTTCCCTTTTCCGGCAGCTTTCCACAGCTTAAGATTTATGGTAGAACTCCCTCCGGCACTAACGTGCCACCTCCCTTAGAGAGGGAGGCATTATCGGCTCCCTCTTTGAGGAAGCTGACTGAGGGTGTGCTTAAGTTATGGATAGCGCTTTTCCGGCAGCAGCTCAGCCGAAACGCTTGTTCACCAGATGCATGACCGCGGCGCCATAGAAAACCACCGCGTAACCAATCGCAAAAATCGCCTTGAAATTCATCTCATCCATTTGCTATCCTTCCTTTCAATTGTCATTATACACGCAATCACTCTTTTCTTTCTGACAAAAAGTGCGGAATCGTATCAGCTTCTTTTTTCTTTCACCAGATGCACAACCGCCATGCCAAAGAAAATCACAGCATACGCCATCGCGAAAACCACCTTGGGATTGATACCGTCCATTCGTCACACCGTCCTTTCGAGTATGATTATATACCCTCTG
>CACWOA010000081.1:1836-9082 GCA_902762395.1 uncultured Ruminococcus sp. | reverse complement strand
CGGTGCGCCGGGACAACCGATTTGAATCGGTGGTGCTGACCGGCGCGTCCCTCGGACTGATTCTGCCCACCTTCATCAACGTGATGGGTACGACCAATTTCAGCTTTATGACCGGCATTGCCATTCCGTTTATTTCGCACGGCGGCACGAACATGATGCTCTCCGTGTTTAACGTCATGCTGCTTATCTGGGGACTCTGCGGCAGCCGTCCCGAGCTGATGGCAAGCGTCAGGCGGTCAGTGAAAAAGCCGTCTTCGCCGTCCCGGTCGCCCAGGCCGGACAAAATCCCCTTTACGAGATAGGAGCGGGAAGAAAATGAAAAAGATATTTTCCGATTATATGAACAGAACCTTTGCGGTGGTCTTTGGATTTGTGGCGCTGACGGTCGTTTTTTCGTGCTACCTTCTCTATTACGGCGCGGTATTTCACGGAGTGAACGAAAAGGGCGACGCTCTGAAAGAGAGCATCGCCAAAAAAGAGATGCGCGCCGCGACGGTGGAGGGAAGCATTGTCGATTCCCGGGGAGATGTGATTACCTATGCGGAGGAACCGGGCGTGAGCGCCAAGTGCGTGAATGTCTCCTATAGCCAACTGGTGGGATTTAACAGCAGCGTTTACGGCAGCTATGGTCTGCGGGGCAAATACGCCGACGCGCTGTTTACCGGGGACAAGAATCATCACGGCGCCACCCTTGCGCTGACCACCGTCAACCAACTGCAAAATGCCGCCTATCAGGAGATACGCGGCACGGAGGGCTGCGTGGTGATTCTCGAAAACGCCACCGGAAGGGTGCTGGCGCTGGCGACCGCTTATCCGGGGGTAGAGATGGACGTCAACGACCTCGCTTCCAACTGGAGTGAGATGAATGCCCCCGAACACGACGGATTTCTCATTCAGAACTGGCGAAAGGCGCTTGCCCCGGGCAGCACCATGAAGCCCCTCACAGCGACGCTTGTGTATGATGAAGGGCTTTCCGATGTGACCTATCAGGACACAGGCTCCGAAAAAATCGGCGGCTATACCTTCCGCAACGCGGGGAAGGCGGTCAACGGCGCCATCCGGCTGAACGGGGCCATCGTGAAAAGCTGCAACACCTATTTTGCCCACATGACCAATGAAATGGGACAATTCAAATTGCAGGAACGCGCGGAGGCGTTTTATGTAGGAAAAAAGCTGGAACTGGATTTCGGCACCATTTCATCGTCGCATCATCTTTTTGCGTCCACCGCGGAGGAAGTGGCGGCGGCGGGATTCGGGCAGGGGCAGCTGCTTCTCACGCCCGTGAATATGGCGATCATCGGTCAGACCATCGCAAACGGCGGCGAAGTGAAAAAGCCCTATCTGATCGACAGCATTTCCAACGCCAAGGGCGTGTCGTATCAGGGCGCCACCGAGATACTCGGCACCGCCTGCACGCCGGAGGCGGCGGCGTATGTGTCGGACGCCATGCTGGACGCGGCGGCAAGCTACGGCATCGACAAAAAGCTCGGCATTCATGCCAAGACAGGAACAGCGCAGGTAAACGGCACGCACCGCGCTTCGTTTGTGTCGTTCAATGACAAATACACGGTCTGCATTGTAGAGAACAATACAGGCAAAGCCGGCAAGAACCTTACCGCGTCGGCGGTGCGTCTTTACAAGGTGCTGGACGGATTGTCCTGAAAAAGGGAGGAAGCATGGCGCCATGAATACGACCATCATTATGAGGGACGAGATTGCGAGAGCGGCGAAAGAGGATGACAGTCACTCCTTTTTAGCGCTTTATGATTCGTGCCATTCCCGTTATGACAAGAAGCACACCCAGCAGTGGCAGGCGTATTACGGCAGGCTGTCGTATGGCTTTTCCGCGGGCGCGATTGCCGGACGCTGCGGGTGCGCGCTGAATACAGTGAAAAAATGGAGCAGCAGCATTCCCTGCCGCCGGGAATATTTCGTCATGATCGGCTGCTGCTTCGGGCTTTCCCCCGATGAGGTGTCAAAGCTGATGGCGGGGTATGGCGGGTTTTCCGGGCTGTGTTCGGACAATATAGAGGATATCCGCTATATCCGGCTTCTCCAGATCATGCGGGACGATCTTTCCGGCGGCGAGGGGCTTTTCAACGTGCCGTCCTCCTATGAGCGGCTGGGGAACGCCTATTACGCGGAGGCGAACCGGATCAAGACCATAGGTCTGTGGACAGGCAGCCGCTATGATATGGCAAAGGGCTCGCTTCTGAAAGAGCCGGACCCGCTGTTTTATGAAATGATTGAGAAAAGCCGGAGCGCCGCCAGCAGCAGTTATCACAAGGTGTCCGGAGCGCTGGTTGGCTGGATGAAAAACATAGGCTTTTCCTCCAACACCGCTTTTTATGAAAAAACGAAGATGTCAAGCAGTATGCAGCGCATTTTTTCCGGCATGAGCCGGGAAAGCAAAGTCTCGCCCCGGCAAAAGGATTTGTCGCCCAAGCCCATGCCGTGGCGCAGACAACTGATTGTTTTCTGTCTGTATCTTGGCATGCCGCTGGATCATATCAACAGTCTGCTGAAAACCGCCAATATGGAGGCGCTTTATCCCCGTGATCCGTTTGAAGCCGCGCTTCTCTTTGTGCTGCAGCAGCTCTATCACAAAGACCGGCGCTTTGCCGGACGAACCATGCAGGGCGAAAAGAACATGGAAATGCAGGAGGATTTGCAATATCTTCACAACAACGGATATTTCGGGCTTTTCGGCTATGTCTACGCCAGACTGTCCCAGGGCGAACTCGCGGCATTTCTTGAAAAGATGGATGTGGATCTGAAAAAGTCCATGTGCCTGTCAGCGCATGAGGGCAGCAGGACGGAAGGGAAGGAATACAATGATCAGAATTGACAAAAATCATCGGAACGACGCGTGTTATTCCGAATGGATGCGTACCGCAAACGGAGGCATGGCGGCGGTTTGCTGCTTCGCGCGGGAAAATGATCACGCGGCGCTGTACGCCTACGCCTACGCCCACACGGTTCTGACATTTTTCCGTCGCGGCGGCGCGGAGGGGACGGACGACACGGGAATAACGGACAGGAAGGAACTGGAAAACCTTCTCCTCGAATATTGCAAATATGCCGGGCAAAAGCTCGACGCGGCGCTGGACATTTCCGTCCGGCATCCGATTCCCTTTATCAGCGGATGCGTTTCCCTGCCCGACGGCAGTTGGATGACCTTTCTCATCGGCGACGCGGCGGTTGTCACGGAGAAGGACGGAGAAAAAACGCCGATGTCCCGTTCGCCGCTTGCGCGTCATTTTCTCAGAACCTGCCGATTCCCCGGCAAGGGAGTCCCCGCCTATGCCGCCCGGCTGAAAGCGCTGCCCGTCGGTTTTGAGACCGTCACGCTTTTTCCTGACCGTCGTGACGGCGCGTCGGCGGACAGCGGCTGCGCGGAGTGTCTGACGCTGCGACAAATCACGGCGCGTCAGCCGTCAGACGCTGTGAAGGTGTATCGCGCGGTAGTGACCGGAAGCAGACACGCCTCCCAGGGGAAATACTGCCAGGATTTTGCCGATGTCCGGCTGACGCGGGACGGCGGTCTGTGGGCGGCGGTGAGCGACGGCGCGGGCGGCGGTCATTGCAGCGAATACGGCGCGCTGATGAACGTGGACGCCTTCTTTGCCTGCTGTGAGGAGGGAACGCCCTATGAGACATTCGGCGAGGAACTGCTGCGAAAAACCGACGCGGCGCATGAGACCTTGCAGGCGGGAAAGCCGATGGACGCGATACAGGATTATGCCACGCTGATGGGCGTCTGTCAGAAGGGCGGCGCGTTCTTTTATGTGCATATCGGGGACGGCGCGATTTACGGCAGAAGGCGTGACGGCGCGGTGGAATGTATCTCCGACGCGGACAATTTCGAGGTGTCCAACCGCACCTATTTTACCATCGAAGCGGACGCGGAAGATCACCTTTACAAAGGAATACTGCCGGGGGGCGTTTACGATAAAATCATCTTAATGACGGACGGCGTTTATAACGGCTATCAAAAGGGCGACCCGAACGGGGAAGGGGAGGATGAACGCCTCGCCTTTATCCGGGAGATTTTCCGGCAGTCCGACCGGGAGGATTTTGACGACGCGGGTCTGGCGGCGCTGATCGACACCCCGGAAGTGCTGCGCTATGGCGACGATCATTCCGCCGTATTGCTGGATTGGGGAAAGGAAGGGTAAAAGGTGACGCTTTTTGACGTATTTCTCATCGCGGCGGTAGGGCTGGCGGCGGCAGCGGGCGGCTTTTTCGCGTGGATGGCGGCGCGCCGCCGTCGCTCCCGCCGCATCGGGCATTCCCTTTCGCCCCGGGAGAAGGTGTTCGCTGACTGGCGGGTGTACGCGCTCGATAAGGATGGCAACTGCTTCAGCGGTGCGGAAATCCTTCTCGGCAACGCAAGGGACGAATTTCTCATCGGTCGTCAGCAGAGCTGCGGACTCCGGCTCATGAAGCCGGAGATCGGCAGACGGCACGCCAAGGTCACCCGCAAGGGCATCGTCTACACTTATACCGATCTGGGGTCGCATGCGGGCAGCGTGTGCGGGCATGAAAGGATCAGCGAAAAGCGCCTCGAGCATATGATGGTGGTCTGGGTATATGATGTGGCGCTGGTCTTTGCCAATTGCGAGACCGCCGCCGAGCTTCTCGCACAGGCGGTGCTTCGTGATTAGTGGTGGTTAGTGGGGAGTGGGGAGTGTTCTCGTTTTCTGCTTACGATAGTAACAAACAGATGATAAAGGATGTGACGATGTATGCCGGATATTCAAAAAGTTCATGAAAAAGAGCCGCTGGACGAACCCAGTCTGAACGCGGTAAAACGTGAATTTGACAGGCGCAAAAAAGGAACGCCCTATAAGGGATATAAAATCACGGATTTCGTAGACAGCGGCTCCTATGCCAAAGTCTATAAGGTGGAGAACCTGTTTTCCGGCGTGGTCTATGCCATTCGCATTGCCGGGGAGCAGGGGGAAAAGACGCAGCGGGAGCTTCGCGCCGTCAGGGAGCTGATGGCGCAGGGAGAGGCGCATATCGTGAAATATCTGATGGATTTTTCGGTGACAACCCCGTATGGGACGAAGCACTGTGCGCTCATGGAGTTTCTCTGTCCCCTGTCAGCGCATACGGACAGACGGGACGACGTGGAACTCGCCGTCCGGTGCGGTTACGACCTGCTGCCGCTGCTGCAGACCTGCATGGAGCGGAAGATTCTTCACCGCGACGTCAAGCCGGGCAATATTCTGTACCGGAAGGATTTTCGCAGCGGTCTTCTTCTGGGGGATTTCGGAGAAGCCAGAACCGACGTCATAGTTTTTGTAACACTCACAGGAACGCCGGTGACAGTTGCGCCCGAGATAGCCGGATATGACGATGAGATTTCGCATACGTATCAGTTGTGTGATATGTACTCTCTTGGCATGGTGATGTATTATTACCTGAACGGGCGGACGTATCCCTTTCAAAACGATTATCGGCAGAGGCTTCGCTGCAAAGATTCATTGCCGGAGCCGCTGTACGGTTCCCAGCGGCTGAAAGCGCTGGTGGTCAAAGCCACGCAGTACGATCCCCGGAACCGCTTTGCCTCTCCGCGGGAGATGATGAAAGAATTGCGGCAGTGCGAGGAGTACCGACAGTTCATCCTTTACGAGGTCGGAGACGGAGAGGAAACCCTCCCCGTGCGGGATTCGGTCAGGGAGGAAAACGAGCGGCTGCGGCGGCTGCTGGCGCAAAAGGAAGAAGAGGCGCAGCAGCGTCAGGCGGAGATCGAAGCGCTGCGGCAGCAAGCCGCCCGGCGGGAAAGCGAATGGCAGGCGCAGATTCAAGACTTGCAGCAGAAGGCTGCCCGGCGGGAGAGCCAATTGCGTGTTGTGATAAAAGCGCAGCAGCAGCAAGCCGCCCGGCGGGAGAGCGAATTACAGGCACAGGTGGAAGATTTGCGGCGAAAAGGTTCGTCTCCTTCTCCGTCGGATCCGGAAAAAACGCCGTCGCAGCCCCCGGTCACACCTCCTGTCGAGGACACACTGCCGGTTGTTTCGCCGCGTATAGCGGTGAAGGTCGGCGACAGGCTCCTATTCGGACAGTACCCGCAGGGCGCAGACGGTGAAGTGCGGCCGCTGGAATGGCGGGTGCTGGCGGTGAAAAACGGCAGGGCGCTGCTGGTCACGGACAAGCTGATTGATTGTGTAGCGTATAATGAATTATATAACGATGTCACATGGGAAACCTGTACGTTGCGGAAATGGATGAACCGTGATTTTATCAGCAAAGCATTCAGCGGCAATCAGCAGGCACGGATCGCGACCGTAACCAATCAGAACCCGGATAATCCGGAACACGGAACGAAAGGCGGCAACGCCACACAGGACAGAATCTTTGCGCTAAGCATAGACGAGGCAAAGAAATATTTTCGTGATGATGATGACAGAATGGCGGCACTAACTGAATATGCGAAAAAACAAGGAGCGTATATATGTGACGATAAAACAGCCAAGAAGTACGGATGGAAAAATTCACTCCCAACAGGTGAAAAAACGGGCTGGTGGTGGCTTCGCTCGCCCGGCGACTCTGGTGGTATCGCCGCGGGCGTGGTTACTCGTGGCTTCGTCCTTCAGTGCGGCGGCGGTGTCAGTTTCGACTCCGGCGCTGTTCGCCCGGCTTTCTGGCTGAATCTATAATAAAAAATCTTCAAATCTAAAAATCATTACATCATGGCGCGGCAGCGCCAAATCCACTCATCCGAAAAGGAAAAAACACGCACAGAGGAGGACGATTGCCATGAATGGAATGGAACAGCTCACGCCCTCGGAGGAGAAACAGATCAGAACGGAATTCAACAAAAAGAAAAAAGGCATCGGGCTGTCGGGCTACAGCGTGGGCGAATATCTGACCGAGGGAAAAACCGCGAAAATCTACACCGTCAGAAGCAGTTTCAGCCTGAAACAGTATGTGCTGCGCGTTTCGGAGGAAATCCCCGCCGGGACAGGGGAGTCTTACAACCAGCGGGAACTGCATATTCTGAACGACCTGATGCGCAGTCATCAGGCGCACATTGTCGATTATGTCGGTTCGTTTGTCGCCAAGGTGACAGGTCCCTATCGCGTCAGAACCCTGTACTGCGCCGTGATGGAATACCTCATTCCGCTCAGAAAGCTGCGCAGCGTGGGCGACAACCGGGAGATCGCCGTCCGGCTGGGCAATGACCTGCTGCCCCTTCTTCAGACGCTGTGGGACAAAAGCATCATTCACCGCGACA
>CACWOA010000081.1:0-1786 GCA_902762395.1 uncultured Ruminococcus sp. | reverse complement strand
GACATCAAACCCGAAAATATTTTTTATGACAAGGATTTCCGCAACCGTAAGGGATTTATGCTGGGGGATTTCGGCATTGCCCGGTCGGACTCGGAAACCGATATGACCAACGCGGGAACCGACAGCACCAAAGCGCCCGAAATCGAGGGGCTTGACAGGGAACTGGACGGAAGCATGAAGTACAGCGATATGTATTCGCTCGGCATGGTGATGTATTACTACCTCAACGAATGCGTTTTTCCCTCCAATCGCGCCCGCCTCACCAATCCGCCCGACAAACAGCCGTTTCCCCTGCCCCGCTACGGCACGAGGCGGCTGAAAGAGCTGGTGGTCAAAGCGACGCAGTACTATCCCCGGGACCGCTTTGCCTCCCCGCAGGAGATGCTGCGGGAATTGCAGCAATGTGAGGAATATCATCAGTTTATGGAGCAGGACCAATCGGACAGCGACGTCACCTATGTCCCCGACGCCGCCACCGTGCAGCGCATGGCGCGCCTTCACGCGGAAATGGACGCGCTGCGCAAGCAGGCGGCGCAGCGGGAGCAGGAACTGACGGCGGCGACAGAGGCGCTGCGTCGGCAGGCTCAGCAGCAGGAGAAGGAACTGACGGCGGAAGCGGAACACTGGAAAGCCCGATACACACAAAAAGAGCGCGAATGGGAAGAACTCAAAGCGCGCCTGGATGACAGGGAGAAAAGGGACAAGGAAAGAAGGGAAACGCCCCCCGCGCCCCGTCCGTGTGAAAGGGAAGGCGGCACATTCCCCCAGCCGTCCCCGCCCGTGGCTGTCCCTGCGGAGGACGGAAGCGTCGAGGCGGGGCGTCTGGTGCCGCTGGGGCAGTACCCGCAGGGAGAAAGAGGCACGGTTCATCCGATTATGTGGAGAGTGCTGACCGTGGAAGGCGACAGGGCGCTGCTGATTACGGAAAAGCTCATCGACTGCAAGCGATACAGTGAGGCAATGATGCCTGTCACATGGGAGACCTGCTCCCTGCGGAAATGGCTCAACAACGTATTCTTTACGGAAGCGTTTGACAGCGGGACGCAGTCGCGGATTCTGTGGATGAATCATGCCAACCCCGGGAATGAGGAGAGGGGAGTGGATGGCGGCAGCGTGACAAGGGATCGCGTGTTTCTGCTGAGCGCCGAGGAAGCGGCGCAGTATTTTGCGAACAATGACGACAGGAAAGCCGCCGTGACCCACTACGCGCGGAAACAGGGCAGCCGCGTCAATGACAAATTTTCACTCCCGGACGGAGGAAGACCGGGATGGTGGTGGCTCCGTTCTCCCGGTCGTTCGGAAACTTCCGCCGCTCATGTCAATATCCATGGCAATATCAGCACAACCGGCACAGAGGTCAACCAGAGCAACGGTTCCATCCGCCCCGCCGTCTGGCTGAAACTGTGACCCTGACAGACGATTGAAAGAGAATAGTGAATGGTGAATAGTGAATAGTGAATAACGTCGGAGCGCAAAGCGCTGAATATATATTCCAAGCCCGCAGGGCTTCATTTACTATTATTTATTATCTATTCTTTATTCTCTATTATCTTAGCGCAGCGGAGCTGCGCGCTTAAAGGAGGTGGAAGGGCGCATGAAGCAATATCATTTTTACGGGTGGCAGACCGCCGATATTCGTAATGCCGACGGGCTTACACCGCGCGATCTGTACGATCTGCTGCGGGATATCTGGTGCGAATACACCTGCGCGCCGCGGCTGCGTGACAAATGGAGCAAGGAATGCCCCACGGTGGGGCAGTGTTCCGTCACGGCGTTTCTGGCGCAG
>CACWOA010000080.1 GCA_902762395.1 uncultured Ruminococcus sp. | reverse complement strand
TATCGTCGCCCGCAAGCGCCGTCTCGAGGGCTACAACGTGCTTTATCCGATGGGCTGGGACGCGTTCGGCCTGCCCACCGAAAATTTTGCCATCAAGAATCACATTCACCCCGCGATCGTGACCAAGAACAATGTTGATCGCTTCAGAAGCCAGCTCAAGAGTCTCGGTCTGTCCTTTGACTGGAAGCGTGAGGTCAACACCACCGACCCCTCCTATTACAAGTGGACACAGTGGATCTTCCTCCAGCTCTTTAAAAAGGGGCTTGCCTACAAAAAAGAAATGTCGGTCAACTGGTGTACCGGCTGCAAGTGCGTTCTCGCCAATGAAGAAGTGGTCGCCGGTGTGTGCGAACGCTGCGGCAGCGAAGTGGTTCACAAAGTCAAGAGCCAGTGGATGCTCGCCATCACCAAGTATGCGCAGCGCCTGATCGACGATATCGACGAGCTGGATTACATCGACCGCGTGAAGGTGCAGCAGAAAAATTGGATCGGACGCTCCACAGGCGCGGAGGTGGATTTCACCACCACGCTGGGCGATACCCTCACGGTTTACACCACCCGCTGCGATACCCTGTTCGGCGCTACCTACATGGTCATTTCTCCCGAGCATCCGCTGATTGAAAAGTGGGCGGACAGCCTCAAGAACATCGACGAAGTGCGCGCCTATCAGCTTGCCGCTTCCAAGAAGTCCGACTTTGAGCGCACCGAGGTCGCCAAGGACAAGACGGGCGTTCGTCTCGACGGCGTGAAAGCCATTAATCCGGTCAACAACACCGAAATTCCGATCTTTATTTCCGATTATGTACTGGTTTCCTACGGCACCGGCGCGATCATGGCGGTGCCGGCGCACGATACGCGCGACTGGGAATTTGCCAAGAAGTTTGACCTGCCCATCATTGAGGTCGTCAAGGGCGGAGAGGATGTCCAGAAGGAAGCTTTCACCGATTGCGCTATCGGCATTCTCACCAATTCCGGTTTCCTTGACGGTCTGAGCGTAGAGGACGCCAAGGCAAAGATGATCGAATTCCTCACGGAAAAGGGCATCGGTCACGCCAAGGTCAATTACAAGCTGCGCGACTGGGTTTTCTCCCGTCAGCGTTACTGGGGCGAACCTATTCCGATTGTTCACTGCGAAAAGTGCGGTCCCGTGGCGATTCCGGAAGACCAGCTTCCCTTGCTGCTCCCCGATGTGGAGTCCTATGAACCCACTGACAACGGCGAGTCCCCGCTGGCGGCGATGACCGACTGGGTGAACACCGCCTGTCCCTGCTGCGGCGCGCCCGCCAAGCGCGAAACCGACACCATGCCCCAGTGGGCGGGTTCATCGTGGTACTTCCTGCGCTATACCGACCCGCACAATGACAAAGAGCTGGCCTCCAAGGAGGCGCTGGAATACTGGACCCCTGTGGACTGGTACAACGGCGGCATGGAGCACACCACCCTTCACTTGCTCTACAGCCGTTTCTGGCACAAGTTCCTCTATGATATCGGCGCGGTTCCCACCAAGGAGCCTTACGCCAAGAGAACCAGTCACGGCATGATTCTGGGCGAGGGTAATGTCAAGATGAGCAAGTCGCTCGGCAACGTCATCAACCCCGACGAAATCGTGGAAACCTACGGCGCGGACACCATGCGTCTGTATGAGATGTTCATGGGCGATTTTGAAAAAGCGGCTCCGTGGTCGTCCAGCTCCATTAAGGGCTGCAAGCGTTTCCTCGACAGAACCTTCAACCTCCAGGAAAAGGTGGTTGACGGCGGCATTCGTCCCGAATTTGAGGGAACCGTCCACAAGACCATCAAAAAGGTGACCGAGGACATCGAAACTCTGAAATTCAACACCGCCATTGCCCAGCTTATGACATGGCTCAACGATATCGAAAAGTGCGGTTCCGTCACCCGTGAAGAATATAAGGTGTTCCTCATGCTGCTCGACCCGTTCGCGCCGCATATCTGCGAGGAGATCTGGGAGAACATGGGCTTTGGCGATATGATCGTCTATCAGCCGTGGCCGAAGTACGACGAAGCCAAGTGTGTGGATGAAACGGTGGAAATCGCCGTACAGATCACCGGCAAGGTCAGAGCGCGCATTCAGATTCCCGCCGACGCGACACAGGAGCAGGCCATTGCAGCCGCCAAAGCTGACGCAACCATCGCCGCGCAGCTCGAGGGCAAGAACATTGTCAAGGAGATTTATGTGCCGGGCAGACTGGTGAATATCGTCGCGAAGTAATGGGTTTATTCACTTAAAATAGGCTGCTTTTCGCATTATTAGCAAAAATATCAAAAAAATCCCACTTTTTTTCGTCGATACTCTTGACTTTTTGAAATGTCTCGTGTATAATAAACAAGAGTCACGATAAAGACGTGACTTTGCGACTTGGCGGAAGGAGGGGAAGTTACATGTCATCTGAAATCAGAGTTAAGGAAAAAGAGTCTCTTGACAGCGCGCTCAGACGTTTCAAGAAGTCTTGCGCACGTTCGGGTATTATTCAGGAAGTCCGCAAGAGAGAAGCTTACGAGAAGCCCTCTGTACGCCGTAAGAAGAAGTCCGAAGCAGCGAGAAAGCGCAAGTTTAAGTAATCCGGGTATTGCTTAAGTTGTTCGGATTTGCTGGTCAACTGACGGAAATTAAGTGCAGGTATGCCGGATGCATTCGGTATGCCTGCACTTTTTGCGTTTTATACTCATGTTTGATCGAAGAATTGATACAAGGCGGGTGAAAGAAATGGCATTATTCAAGCCGAAAAAGCGAATTGATAAAATGATAGATATTACGCCCGCCATGCTGCGGGAAATGGACGTAAAGGCGCTGCTGCTCGATATCGACAACACCATGACGACCCATAACAATCCTGTCCCCGCCGAAGGGGTGCAGGCGTGGATTGACCGCATGAAAGCCGAGGGCTTCGCGTTGATGGTAGTCTCCAACAACAACGGTCAGCGGGTGCGGTTGTTTTCCGAGCTTGTCGGGCTGGATTTTGAAGGCGCCGCCAAAAAGCCGCTGCCTGTGGGCTTCCGCCGCGCCTGTCAGCGGCTGGGCGTTGCTCCGAGGGAAGCAGCGGTGGTGGGCGACCAGATATTCACCGACGTCCTGGGAGGCAATCTGCTGGGTGCCTGCACGGTGATGACGGTGCCGTACCTCATGGAACAGCACATCGGCTTTCGTATCAAACGCACCTTAGAGCGATGGATCATGTATTTCTGGAAGGATTAAGGAGGAAACACAGCGTATGGCTGACGCGAAGTTCGGACCGGCAGGCGCGTGCGAACGCTCTGTCGCTGAGAAGATTAAATCGACGGAAAAGCTGATCAAATGGATTGCGGACAACGGTCTGACCGCTTTTGAGTACCAGTGCGGTCGGGGTGTGATGGTCAAGG
The DNA here is from genome assembly GCA_902762395.1 of uncultured Ruminococcus sp. Classification (GTDB taxonomy): domain Bacteria; phylum Bacillota; class Clostridia; order Oscillospirales; family Acutalibacteraceae; genus RUG762. Next base: position 8,895 of record CACWOA010000080.1, on the reverse strand, counting down.
AACCCAAGGCGCGGCTTTTCAGACAAAAGGCGGCGGAATGCGGCATCAAACTGTCGATTCACGCGCCCTATTTCATATCGCTTGCCTCTCCCGAGGAGGAAAAGCGGCTCAACTCGATTCGCTATATATTTGAGAGCGCGCAGGCGGCCGACTGGATGGGAGCCGACCGCATTGTGGTGCATCCCGGCGGTCTGGGCAAGAAGTCCCGCGAGGAAGCCACGGCGCTCGCCAAGGAAACACTGGCGGCGGCGCAGCGGCACCTTGACGAGCAGGGGCTGGGGCATATTCATATCTGCCCGGAGGTCATGGGCAAGATCAACCAGTTGGGCAATCTCACGGAGGTGCTGGACTTCTGCACGCTGGATGAACGAATCCTGCCGTGTGTGGATTTCGGTCATCTCAACAGCCGCCTGCAGGGACAGATGGATTACGGCAAGGCGCTGGATGAAATTGAGAATACACTGGGCATAGACCGTCTGCGCCATATGCATATCCATTTTTCCAAAATCGAATACACCGCAGGCGGCGAAAAGAAGCACCTGACCTTTGCGGATGAGATGTACGGTCCACGGTTCGAGCCGCTGATGGAGGAATTGGTCAAGCGGGATATGAGTCCGACTGTGATCTGCGAGTCGGCGGGAACACAGACCGATGACGCAAAAACGATGAAAAGCTATTATGACGCGCTTAAATAAAGAGTGAAGAGCGGAAAGTCGGGGGAAGAAAGGAAGTATAGTTGTCATGGCAAAACTGAGGAAGACATTGCCCAAGGATTTTGATGAAATTGTTGCCGGCGGCGACGTTGAAAAAATCAAGGCAGCTTTGAAAAAATGCGAGCCCAATGCCTATTGTAACGGCTACTACAAGGAATCCGCTCTCATGAATCCCAATCTGCCGGAAGAAGTCATCCGATGGCTCGTCACCGAATACGGCGCGGATATCCATTATGCCAATCTTTACGGACGCACCGCATTGAGCGAGGCGGCGATGAGCAAGCCCAGGAATATCGCATTGCTGGTATCGCTCGGAGCGGACGTGAATTTTCAGAAGGACAGTTGTCCGACGGCTTTGATTTACGCCGCGATGTATTACCGTATCGAGAGCGTGAAGGAGCTGCTCCGTCTGGGTGCGGATGTAACGCGTTACGCATATCGGTGAGCAGTTTGAATTCTACCGCGACAGTTTTAACCCCGATTATCTCGACGAGGTGGACGCGGCCTTGCAGGAATTGTACCGCATATACGATGTGCCGCCCGTGCCGCGTAAGCAAAAGTACGACGGCAGCGCGCCGATTGCCGTGAAAGGCGGGACATGGCAGGAGCAGTACAATGAGCTGTGGAAAATGCTCGTGCCGGGGTCGGGTCGGGCAAAATTCGTGCAGGGCGAGGTCATTCGCATTGCGGGGCGGCTCAGTCACGAGATTCTCGACAACGGCGGGATGAATTGGGACGCGGATTACCGCGCCATGCGCGATCAATTGGCGGCGCTGCTGGCTACCGGTCGGGCGGCGGACGAGAAGCTATGCAAAACCGTCAGGAAGGTATCCCCGAACAGCGACGAGACCGTTTTTGGCGAAATCGCAAAAGCGGCGGTCGAATGGGTTATCCGCAATCCCGCCTATAACCGTTAAATCTTATTTATCCGTTAAATCCCAATTTAACGGATAAATTCATTTTGACCCATAAGGAAGCGAATCAAAAAATATGAAAAAAATACTCATTCTCAACGGACCCAACCTCAATATGGTCGGCGTGCGTGAACCGGGCGTTTACGGCACGGAAACGCTCGACACCATCTGCGGCAAAATCAAACAATACGCGGAGTCGCTGGAGCTGGAGGCGGATTTTCTCCAGAGCAACCACGAGGGCGTGATTCTCGATAAGATTCACAGCGCCAAGGGCGAATACGCGGGCGTGGTCATCAACGCGGGCGCGTGGACGCATTACAGCTATGCCCTGCGCGACGCGATTGCCGCCGTCAAGCCGCTGCCCTTTGTGGAAGTCCATATGTCCAACATTCACGCGCGGGAGGAATTCCGTCATCATTCGGTGATTTCGCCCGTGTGCGCCGGGCAAATCTGCGGCTTCGGCGCGAACAGCTACCTTCTCGGCGTGCAGGCGCTCGCGGCATTGATAGATTAACAGAAAGAGGTTTTTTCTTATGGCAAACAAATTTGAGCAGCGCACCAAGGCGCTGATTGACAGCATTCCGGAAGAATACGACGGAGCGCTGGTTATTTCCCGGATCAACGGCAAATATCTCACCGGATTTGACTGTGACAACGGCTATTTTGTGGTGAGCAAAAACGGCTGCGCTTACATTACCGACTCCCGCTATACCGAAGCGGCGGGCAAGGCGATTGACTGGTGCGAGGTCATCGAGTACAACAACGACACCATGAAGCAGCTCGGCGGGGAAGTGGTGCGTCAAATCGGCGCAAAAAACCTTCTTGTCGAGTCGGAGAGAATGACGCTCTCCCAGTACACACAGATGTCGGACGTTTTCGAGCCTGCTTTTCTCAGCGAAGAAGGCAACCTCGACGGGCTGATCGCTTCCCTCCGCGTTCACAAGGATGAGGAGGAAATCGCCTGCATGAAGGCGGCGCAGACCATCGCGGAAAAGACCCTTCAGCACGTTTACACCTTGGTGCGTGAGGGCGTGACGGAGCAGGAGCTGGCCTTTGAATTTGAGTTTTACGCGCGTCGGCTGGGAGCGGAGCGGCTTGCCTTTGATTCCATCGTGGCGTCGGGCGAAAACGGCTCCATGCCGCACGCGGTGCCAGGCGGACGCAGAATCCAAAAGGGCGATCTGATTACCTTTGACGTGGGCTGCGTGGTAGGCGGCTATCATTCCGACATGACCCGCACGGTGGCTTACGGCAAGGTGAGCGACGAACAGCGCAAAATCTACGACATCGTGCTGCGGGCGCAGCAAGCGGCGATGGATTATCTGTTTGAGGGCGGCGACGACCTCGCGCAGTGCGACGCGGCGGCGCGTGACCTGATTACGGCGGAAGGCTACGGTCCGTATTTCGGTCACGGCACGGGACACGGTGTGGGTCTGGAAATCCATGAATTCCCGTCGGTATCCTCCCGCGGCGGCAAAATCCCGGTGGGTTCTGTCATTACGGTGGAGCCGGGCATCTATATCCCCGGCAAATACGGCGTGAGAATCGAGAACATGATGTACAAAACGGCGGACGGAGCGGTCAATTTAGCCGATCTGGACAGAGGATGGATGCAACTGTAAGGGGATGTTTTTTGTTGTGAATATGCATAAATCTAAAATTTCGTGACAATGCACAAATAACCTTGCTTTTGTCCTGCGATTTGAATGAAATATTTATGCAAAACCTCTAAAAAAATCGAGTTGTTATATTTTTCACAAATAAAAACCGCCGATTTTTGACGGCAAAACATACAAAAAAATATCTTTTTCAAAAAAGAATGTAAAAAATCACTTGAAATTCAAATTGTTTTGTATTATAATACTAAGCGGTAAGTTATTTCATGGAGGTTATACCAGATGATCGTAGCAGGAGATTTCAGAAACGGCGTTACTTTCGAGATGGACGGCGCTGTTTATTCGATTATTGAGTTTCAGCATGTCAAGCCGGGCAAGGGCGCGGCATTCGTGCGCACCAAGCTGCGCAATGTCATTACGGGCGCTGTGACGGAAACCACATTCAATCCGTCCGCCAAGTTCCCCACCGCGTTTGTCGAGCGCAAGGATATGCAGTATCTTTACGAGGACGGCGGTCTGTATTACTTTATGGATCCCGAAACCTACGAGCAGCTCCCGATCAACGAGAGCACGCTCGGCGACAATTTCAAGTTTGTCACCGAAAACATGACCTGCAAGGTGCTGTCCTACAAGGGCAATGTGTTCGGCGTAGAGCCTCCCAACTTCGTAGAGCTGAAGGTTACCAAGACCGATCCCGGTTTCAAGGGTGATACCGCCACCAACGCGACCAAGCCCGCCGAGCTGGAAACCGGCGCGGAAATCAAGGTGCCGCTCTTTATCGAGGAAGGCGATATGATCCGCATTGACACCAGAACGGGTCTTTACATGGAACGCGCGTAATCTAGAGTGCTGTCAGCAATTTGGTTTTTGATAAATTAGTTACAGAGAGGGTAGATTCATATGAATAAGTTGGAAAAGCTTGCTTATATCAAGGGTTTGGTGGAAGGTCTTAACCTGAACGACGACAAGAAAGACACCAAGGTTATCAAGTCTTTGATGGAGCTTTTGGAAGATATCGTGCTTGATATGGAAAATCTCGAGGAAGGCTTCGAGGAGTTCCAGCAGCAGCTTGACGAAGTAGACGAGGATCTCGGCGCCATCGAGAAGGATCTCTACGAGTCTGACAATGTCGGCAAGGTGGAAAAGAAGCCGGAGAAGAAGACCACTAAGAAGACAAAAGACGAGCTTTATTATGAGGTTACATGCCCGACCTGCGGCGATACCATTTGCCTCGACGAAGATCTCATCAACGTCGGCGAGATGGAATGCCCGAACTGCGGCGAGAAACTGGAATTTGATCTGGACAACTGATTCAGTTTAACATCAGTCAGAGGAAATCTCTGTGTGTTTTTTCGGAACCAATTGCGCAGTGTTCAGTACAATAAAGTAAGATATTCCTTGGAGGCGGCTGTGCCGTCGGTAGGAAATGAGGGGAGCTTGTCAACAAGGCGTTGGTATGCTCCCTTTTATATTTAAGGAAAGAAGGGATGACATTGGGACAGGAGATCAGGCGCGGTTTCGTGCCGTCGGACGAGCGGGATTTTGCCGCGAACCAATGGCCGTTGCTGCGGCGTGCGCAGTCCGATTTGCAGGTGATGCTCGACCGGGGATATCCCATCAAAAGCGTGTCGCGGCTGGTGGGGGATCATTACCAGCTCACCGAGCGGCAGCGGCTGGCGGTAGTGCGGGCGACAGCGCCGAGCGCTGACCTGACAGCGCGGGAGAAGAAGCGCGTCACAGATGGCGTGAACGGCGGGCAGGTGTGGATTGACGGACTGAATGTCATCATCACGCTGGAAACCGCGTTGTCCGACACTACGCTCTACCGCTGCATGGATGGCACGGTGCGGGACCTGGCAGCCATGCGGGGCAGCTATCGACTGATCGCACACACGCATACGGCGGTGGAACTGTTAGGAGATTATATAGAGACTATCGGCGCGGGCGAAGCGGTCATCCTTCTCGATGCGCCTGTTTCTAACACGGGGCGGCTGAAGGCGCTGATCGCGGAATGCTTTGAAAAACGTCCCTTTTCCTGCGACATTCAGCTCCTGCCGGATGTGGACAGACAGCTCTGGGGAAAAGAAAACGTCCTTTCGAGTGACGCGATCATTCTGAACCAATGCCAAAGCTGGCTGAATGCCGCCGCCGAAATCATAGCATCCCTCTCAGCGGATGTGCGGGTGCTGGATTGGAAGCAAGAAACTTCCCAAGCGACGGGCAACGCCAATGAAACCGATCGCGTGTTTGTCGCGGTCAAGGGCATTGTGCTGGATGAGGAGGGCAAGGCGCTGATTCTCCAGCGTCGTGACAAGATGGAGCGGGAAGGCGTGGCATGGTGGGAATTTCCCGGCGGCACGCTGGAATTCGGAGAAAAGCCGGAGCAGACGCTTGTCCGGGAATTGCGAGAGGAGGCGGGACTGGATGTGTCTGCCGAGCGACTTCTGTTCGCTTCGGGCGTGCAGCCCGACCCGCATTATGAGATTGTGGTGATGACGTACCTGTGCCGCTGCGAGGATTGCGGCAGGGCGCGTATTTCCGAGGAACATCTGGCTTACCGCTGGGCAGCCCGGCGGGAATTGCAGGAATTATTGGCGGAGGATATCCGGGCGTGCATTGATAAAAACGGACTTTGGGAAATCTTTTTTCAAAGGTAAAATCGAAAGGAGAATGATTATGACATGGGAAGGAATTTTGGGACTGGTGCTGATGATTGCGTCATTTGTAGGGATAGCGCTGCTTACGCGTCTGTATTGGAGAATGCGGAGCGACAACGGCTACAATATGGGCAGAAATCATATGCATGATTTGGGTTTTGACGATGAAGACATCAATCACGGGCAGGACGACGTGGACGCGAATTTGTATGTGTTCCGTGAGAAACAGAACAGGCATAAGGATGATGAATAGGACATGAGCCACACAAGCAAGCTCTTTCACTGGAAAAATCCCTATGACACAGAGAGGACGAAGGCGCTGTTTCTTGCGGCGGTGCGGGAAAACTGCGCCTTTGCGTATGCCCGCAACGCTTCTTATCGGGCGATTCTCGACGCAAAGGGCTTTTCTCCCGACGATCTGCGGGAGTACGAAGATATCGCGCGGCTGCCCTTTTTGCCGACGCTGCTTTTCAAGCATCATGAGCTGTATTCCGTGCCGCCCCGCCGTATGCTGCTCAAGGCGACCTCCTCGGGAACGGGCGGCAGATTCAGCCGCATCGGTTTTACCTGCGGCGATCTGATGAACGGTGTGCCGATGGTGTGGAAGGTGGTTCGCCGCAGGGGGCTTTTTTCGCCTGTCCCCTGTCATTATGTGGTGTTTGGCTACCGTCCCCGCCGCGACAACCACACCGCCGTGACCAAGACGGCATTCGGAGCGACGCTTTTCACGCCGTCGCTGGGACGTACCTATGCGCTCGAAGACAGGAACGGACAATATGTTCCCGATTTCGAAGGGGTGGCGGCGGCGATACAGAAATACGCGAAATCCCGTTTTCCGCTGCGGTTCATGGGCTTCCCGTCCTACACCTATTTTGCCATGAAGCTGCTTGACGAGCGCGGCATTCACCTGACCCTGCCCAGGCATTCCAAGATCATGATAGGTGGCGGCTGGAAGCAGTTCTACCGGGAAGCGGTAGACAAGGAGGAATTCTACGCGCTGGCGCAAAAGGTCTTTGCCATAGACGACAGCGATATTGTGGAGTTCTATGGCGCGGTGGAGCATCCGATCCTGTACTGCGACTGTCCGCATCATCATTTTCACGTTCCGGTCTACAGCCGCGTCATCATCCGCGATGTGAACACGCTCGAACCGCTGCCCAACGGACAGGTGGGGCTGGTCAACCTGATTTCGCCCATGGTGCGAGCCACGCCTGTTCTCAGTGTGATGACCGACGATCTCGGCGTCCTGCACGACGGCGGGACGTGCGGCTGCGGTCTCACCTCTCCTTATCTGGAAATTATCGGCAGAGTGGGACTGAAAGACATCCAAACCTGTGCGGCAGGCGCGGCGGAACTTTTGTCCCATTCGGAAATGCTTTCCTGATTCGGAAATGCGGAATGATGGCGGACGAAACCGGCGTGCGGCGCGATTGATAATAAAAATGATTGGATGGAGATGAGCGTATGATATTGGCTAACGGGACAATCTACCCGTCCTCGGAGCAGTCCACGCTACTCGATGGTCTGGAGACATCGGTCAATGCTACGCGTATGGGCGAGCCGTTGTCAGTGGATACGGTGATCGGCGCGATTGACACATTGGGGAGGCGCATGGCCGCGGGCGAATTTGATGACATCCTGCGGCAATGCGGGGTGGAATCCCTGTCCTCGGTCGGAGAAAAGGTGCGCGGTTCGGTCAGACTGCTCAGCCGCGAATATCTGGAATATAAGGTGGCAACGGAACTGGGGCGCGATTTCTTTTTGCCCCGCGATACCCGACCTATGCTGGGACTGTCGGGCGTGAGAACCGTGCCGCTGCCATTAGGGACGCTCTTTCACATATCCGCCGGCAATGTGGACTTTTTGCCGGCGTACACGGTGGTGGAAGGACTGCTGACGGGCAACGTCAATCTCCTGAAACTGCCGCAGGCGGACAACGGGATGACGCTGCTGGCGCTCCGGACGCTGGTGGAAATCGAGCCGCGTCTGGCGGATTTTATTTATGTCTTTGACACGCCGTCCGATGATATCGCCGCGATGAAGAAAATGGCGGAATTGGCGGACGGGATTGTGGTGTGGGGAGGCGACGCAGCCATCCGTGCGGTGCGAAAACTGGCGGCTCCCGGTACAAAGCTGATCGAATGGGGGCATCGGCTGAGCTTTGCCTATCTTTCGGGGAATTGGCGGGGTCAGCCGGAGGCACTCACGGCGCTGGCCGATCACCTGATCCGCACGGAACAACTGCTGTGCAGCTCATGCCAGACCATCTATCTCGATACCGACAGCATGGAGGAAATTTACGACTTCTGCCGGACTTTTCTGCCGTATTTACAGGCGGCGCGCGACGACCGACCTGTCACGGAGATTGGCGCCGCTGCCCGGCTGACGCTGAAAGATTACAACGACGAGCTGGAGCGGATCCTGTCAGGGGATTCCTCGGTCGGGGAAAGGCGCACTTTCCGGGGACGGCACTGCGCTCTTTTCGCGCGGGAGGACAGCTAACCGGAACTGTCGGAGCTCTACGGCAGGTGCCTTGTCAAACGGCTGCCGCGTGATCGGATGATGACGGTGCTGCGGCGGCAAAAGGGATATTTGCAGACGGCGGGACTGCTCTGCGATGCGGAAGATGATGCTATCCTTTCGGAGAGGCTGCTGCGGTGCGGTGTGAACCGTGTCACATCCTTGGGCGGAATGTCCGACCACTTCGCGGGGGAATCGCACGACGGGGAATATTCGCTGCGGCGGTATGTCCGCATGGCGAATGTCGAGATACAAGGCTGAGTTCATACAATATTAACACATAAGTATTACGCAATTCATTGAAGTGATGTAACATTGCAATGAATTTGATTTTTATGGAAGTGATTTACTTGACGATCAATCAGGCGGTGCTGTATTTTTTTCTCTACAGCTTTTTAGGCTGGATTTATGAAACCGCGCTGGTGAGCATTCGGGAAAAGCAGTGGTCCAACCGCGGTTTTCTGATGGGACAGAT